>QMWW01000043.1 GCA_003661825.1 Thermoprotei archaeon | reverse complement strand
GTTTTAAACTGGGATTATATAGTAATATTGCTGTATGTAAGAGGTATTTGTCTGAGATAGTGGTATCTAGAATACCCCAATGAGGTATCCGCTAACGACGTAAAGCCCTATTCCTAGTAGGAAAGTGGTTATCCATACCCCGGGGTTCCATGACCAGATTTTACTTCCATCAAGAGGCGGTATGGGCAGTAGGTTGAATATCGCTATCCACGAGTTAATGTAGGAATTAAGCTTTAGGAAAGTTGAAACAATCCATGGCAACCCCGCGATTACTTCAACTAATAGCGCATAAGTTGCGAGAGAAACCGAAGCTATAACTATATTAGTTAGAGGACCTATATAGCCTGATAACCCATTCAGTCTCTTCAAGTAATTCGGTTCATATCTCGATGGAACCACTAGCGTGAAACCCGGCATTATTATTTTAAAGGGTATCCATGGTATAGCGGTTATTAGTGTCAATACTAGGCCGATCGGGCTTAGTACGTATCTACTGTATGAACCCATTTTACGCGCACACCATCTATGTGCTAATTCGTGGGGTATAACGCCTATCACAGCTATCACTGTAATTATGGCATAGAGCGCTAGGTCCCCTCTAAGTATGTAGCCTGAGCCAAAGACTAAGCTTAGAACTACTACGGTGATCAGTATTGCTAATGCCTCATTAAGCTCTACTATTGATGACAACTCATACACCGCTAAACAGCTATTTGCTATATTGATAAGATATAGTATAGCGTTTATCTATAAATTCTCTCATACCTCTACTGCTTATTAGCCTATTTGTCGTGATACAGAATAAGTAGGGGTGTAGCGTAGAGTGGGGTCTGAAGACGGCAGATGCTTGGTTATAGCTAGGTTTCAGCCACTGCATTACGGCCACTTAAACGTTCTAAAGTACTGTAGCGAGAGATGCCGTGAAGTCGTTGTAGTGGTTGGAATGGCTAGTCAAAGCCATACGCCGGAAAACCCGTTTACAGCTGGTGAAAGAATCCTCATGATCAGAGAAACCATTAAGTGGGCTAAGCTACCGCTTGAGAAATTCATAACAGTAACTCTTCCAACGCTTGAAGTCAGTAGAGTAGCTGTACACTACGTTAAGCTCTATAGCCCTCCTTTCCGCTATGTCATAACACTTAACCCAATTATCCAGAGGATATTCAGTGAAGAGGGGTATCGAGTAGTAGAGCCTCCCGCAGTAAATAGAGATAGCTATAGGGGCTCTGTGATACGGAAACTAATAGCTGAGGGTAGCGATGAGTGGAGGCATCTAGTCCCTCCACCCGTTGCAAGTATCATTGAAAGAGTTGATGGAGTCAATAGGATCAAAATGCTCTACCGCGAGAAGCTGCCTGGCTATTATGCAACAGCTTAGTGCTTAGCGGTGTCTATTAATGAAGCGTGTTTTCCAGTGCTCTCTATGCGGACTATGCTGTACTAAATCACCTATATCGCTCCTACCATACGAGGAAGTAGTGCTGCGTACTCTAGCAGTAGTCTATGGTGTAAAGTACAAGTCTACTCCCGGATACAGAGTATACGATAGGATACATAGATCGTATATTGCTCTTAGCTACACTATGGAGCTTATAGATGGTAAATGCCCCTTCCTTTCACAAGATAATAGGTGTACTCTACACTATGTGTACAAACCCCTTATATGTAGAAGTTTTCCCCACGTTCCCAGGCAAGTTAGGTATAATATCGTATGGGGTCTTAGAGTAATTTATGCCTCGGTAGAGTACGGCGTTAGTATAGAGTGTCCCGTTGTAAAGCGCGATAAGCAATATATAGAAGCCCTTCTAGCTAAGGGATCTCTAGATGAATACCTAGGTAGCGAGAAAATAGCTAGCCTCGAGATGGAGAAAGCGAGGAATACTCTTTTATCCCTTCTATCAGAGCTGTGGAGAAAAGGTGTCGTAGAGTTATCAGAGAACCCAGGTATTAGGGCTCCGGTTATAAATCTATACGATCTACTCAGAAAATATTATCCGAATCTGCCATATATACTCGGTATTAGTAGGGTTCTTGAACGAAGAGAGCAAGGTGTAAGGGCTTGATCACAGAGGCTCTACTATCTAAGCTTCTCATTCTCGAGAACCTTAGAGGAGTATCCGAGATAACCGTGAGAGAGCTTGCATGGAGAACCGGTATCCGAGAAAACGTTCTTATACACCATATAGTTGATCTCCAGAGAACGCATCTTATAGAGATAGGTAACAACAGGGTTTCGTGGAATATAGCTGATAATCCATCAACGCTTAAACCCTGGGGTTGGCGTTTAGAGCACAAAATAGTTACTGGCTCTGTATTAGACTACGTACGTGGCTGCGGGCTCTGGACAGTAGCCCTCTCTGAGTACCAGATGTACGGACGCGGCAGACATGGTAGGAGATGGATAGGTAACTTGGGTGGTTTGTGGATCGCCCTACGACTCCCTCTATTGCCGGGGAATGCTTCCTATGTTTCAATAGCTGCTCCCCTAATAATAGTTGAAATACTCAGAAGAAATTATGGCATTAACGCGTGGATTAAGTGGCCTAACGACGTAGTATGTAATGATAAGAAGCTCGTCGGTGTACTGGTTGAAGCCGAAGCTTATCAAGATAAAATAGTTGCAAACATAGGTATAGGCATAAACGTGAATAACAGCCCTCCATTACCGAATACTACTAGCTTAAAGAAGCTTATGGGAAGGCTTATACCGAGGAATAGCTTGCTATCGCTGATCATCGGCTGGTTTGGTAGAATACACAAGCTCCTAGAGGATCCGAAGGAATTACTTAAAAAGTACATGGAGAATATGGCAACGTTAAATAGGAGGGTTAGAGCAAAAACAGTTGCTGGCGAGATCGAGGGGATAGCTATTGATGTAGATGAATACGGGTATTTAACTGTTGAAACACCTAGCGGTAAAAAACTCATTGATCCAGATACTACGCTTGAACTAAGGCATTTAGACTAACCAGCTACTCTAACTCCATTGATTAGCAGAGCAGGTGCATATATGTTCCCGGCTTTCTTCAGCTCTTTACCTATAGCTACTAAGCGTTTACCAAGCCATTCGTATATATTACCCCCTATTACAACTCCCTTAACTGGCCTCTTGACTTCACCGTTCTCGATATACAGGCCATGGGATACTGTAGCTTGTGTTGACCCATTTACGGGGTTTGACATCCAATAACCGATCATTCCGTGAACTACTATCCCTCTCTTAACTTCTACAAACATATCCTCCATACTAGCTAGGTTCTTGTAACCTCTGAGAACTAGGTTTGTAGAACTAGGTGTTGTTGGTGATCCCGGTGAACTCCTAAACCCGTTTCCCGTTGAATGACGGTTTTCACGTCGCGCTGTATAGTAGTTGTATAGATACGTTTTAAGAACACCCCTTTCAACTACCTTCTTCTTCGAAGTAGCTATGCCTTCGTCGTCAAACGCTCTAGTACCTAAACCCCACTCAATAGTGGGGTCGTCGATTATATCTATAGCATCTGAAACTACTTGCTTACCTAGCTTTCCTGTAAGAGGGCTCCGCTTCTCCTGTACTTCTAGTGCTGAGAATGCTGGTTCTAGAACCGTTGATATAAACAATGCTGTCATGTATGGATCTAGTAGTACAGTGTATTCTCCACTCTCTACAGGCTTAGCTTTCACGAACTTTACTGAGTACTCCCCTCCCCTCCTACTCTCATCTATTATCTCATCTATATCGAGCTTCCTGCTTCCAGTCCATACCCAGTAGCTTGATTCCTCTCCTTCTCTCCTAGATTTGACCTCTAGGGATATCGTGCTTAGCGTGTATTCGTCATAGAGCTCTTCGCCGTTAGAGTTAGCTATACACACGCCTCCTACAGCTACGCTATATCTTCCCTCGCTTACAATTGCTTCTTCAGCCCCGGTCCTCATGGCTGAGTCTATTGCTTCCTCGACCACTTTACTCGCTATTTCTGCTACCCTATAGTGCTCGATCTCGGCGATAGCTTTATCGTAGCCGGGACTGCTTTCACCGCGACTATAGCCTTTTGCAAATCCACTCCAGTTCTCATCCCTCCGCGAAGCTCTAATGATGGATTTAAGCTGTCTAACGAGATCTCCAGGATCTATTCCCACATCCTCTGAGGACACACTTCCTACACGCTTATCGATAGCGCCCAGTACTCCATACTCTATCTTAGCTGTATCCTTAACGGCTTCTAACCTGCTCCGCGATATCTTTGCATCTATCTCATGGATCCATCTGCCGTAGAACTCTACCTCCTCTATTCCTTCCTCTAGAGCCTTATCTATAATTCTACTAGCTAGATCTAGTAGTATGCTCTTCACCTAGATCCACCCCCTATAGCTAGGTCGCGTACACGTATATGTGGTCCTCCACCACCTACTCTTACGCGCTGTCCGTCTTTACCGCATCCTCCAAAAACCGAGGTATGAACTACGAGGTCCTTTCCCACGGCATCCACGTTCATCAGCGTCTCTAGTATGTTGCCAGAAAGCATTACTCCGCGTACAAGCTCTGCTTTTTCTCCATTTCTTATCATGTAGCTAGGCCCGACAGTGAAGGTAAAGGTCCCCATGGAAGGATCTACTTGGCCACCCATAGCTCCTTTACCTCTAACGTAGATTCCCTCTCTAGTATCTCTGATCATCTCTTCCAGGCTCCAGTCTCTTGGCTCCATGTAGGTATTCGTTTGTCTAACTAGGAGTACTCTACTGTAATCCATTACTCTTGCATTACCCGTGGGGGTACCGCCGAGTTTCTTAGCTGTAGCTAGGCTGTGGAGATAGCTCTTAAGCACCCCGTTTTTAACCGTTACGACCTTCCTCTTAGGAGTTCCTTCGTCATCGTATGGTACATAGTAGCCTCCCTCGACTCTTCCATCATCTACAACTGTTACTAGATCGCTAGCTATTTTCTCGCCCAACTTGTTCTCCAATATGCTTCCACCAGCGTCAACTATGTCTCCCTCGGTTGCGTGTCCAAATGCTTCGTGTAGCATTAGCCCCACGATCTCGTTGTCGAGTACAGCGGTGTATCTTCCAGGTTTAACAACGGGTGCTTTAGCGGCTTGAACAACTAGCTCGGCGTTTTCTCTAGCGAAGCTTATCCAGTCAATATCCCTGATAAACTCCCATCCAGCTACTCGCGACTTAGAATCCCATAATCTCTCCATAACTCCCTCTACGCTTGCAACAAGATATACGCCTATACCTATAAGCCTAACAGTGATGTCCACGTAGTCTCCACTACTAGAAACGTATATTCTATGGTCTCTCTCAAACCCGTACCTAATAGTGCTGCTTGCTATACCATCAACTTCTCTAGAAACCTTATACATGTCCATAAGCAACTCTATCTTCTCTGAGGGATCGACGTCTATGGAGTCTACGTTGTAGTGGCTAACGATCTTGTCTTTAACCGTCTTACGGGAGTATAAGGCTATAGTAGAACCAGCTACCTCCATAGATTTAGCTGCTTTAAGAGCTCTCTCAACAGCGTTTTTAAGCGATTCTAGGTCAAGCTTATTGGTTGAAGCGTATCCTGCATACCTCCCAGCTACTACACGTATACCTACTCCACGGGTATAGCTAATGTTGAACGCCCTGATAACTCCGTTATCCACTACAATGGCTTCGTAGAGCATATCCTGGTATCTAGCTTCTACGAATTCCGCTCCCCTTTCCTCGCCAAATCTAACTATTCGTGAAAGATCCCCTACGGACAAAGCGTACACCACGTTCCTCCTTATATAGGGTTATTATTAATAGTTTTATTCTAAGGTGTTATCCGAGATGGAAAAGAAAGAAAGAAAATGTAGCGTTGAAGGCTGTGGAGCAGAAGCTGTACACGAGCTGAGCTACGTAGATGCAAAAGCCTTAGAGACTAAAGCCGGGTTAAAGCTAGTAGTATACCGTGCTCGTCCACCGCGAAGACCGGGCATAGTATATCTCTGCTCAACGCATTACAAGCTCTGGAAAAAAGTGACTAAGAGCGAGAGAAGAGCTAGGGACCTTGCCCGTAGAAGCGGCTAGGTGCTGGAATAAATGCATGTAAATGACCCGCTAGTACTAGAGATAAGCGACGAGCTTAGGGCTGCTCTGAAGAATAGATATGTAAGAGTAGTGCACGTATACGTGGAAGAGTACGGCGAACCGGAGCCCGGTCCATCTGTAGAGGAGCTAGACATTCCTCAGCAACTGAGATCAGTCTTAGTTAAAGCTGGGATTAAGAGGCTCTACAGGTTTCAGTGGGAAGCATTCAAGAAGATCCTAGCTGGTAAGAGCATTGTAATAACGGCTGGAACAGGTACTGGTAAAACAGAGGCATTTCTGCTCCCTATACTCAAGCTGATCCACGAGGAGAAGATGGATGATCCACGCGCGATCCTGGTTTACCCGACAAAGGCTCTTGCTAGAGATCAATTGAAGAGGATAAGCAAGTACATAGGGTATGGGTATTACACAGCAGCAGTATACGATGGCGATACACCACGTAGAGTTAGAGAAAAGCTATCAGCTAATCCCCCCGACATACTAATAACTAACCCTGACATGATCAACCTAGGGCTTGTATTGAGTCCTGCTATAAGACGCTTCATTAGAAACGCTGAGTACTTAGTGTTTGATGAGCTCCATGTATACGAAGGCGTTCTAGGGTCACACGTTAAGTACATAATAGATAGAATTAGAAGGTTCAAAGGAGTTAAACAACCCGTACTGATCGGTTCATCGGCTACGATAGGTAATTCCAGAGAGTTTGCAGAAACCCTTTTCGGGCTAGAAGTAGAAGTAGTTGAAGGCCCTCTGAGGAGGAGGGGTAGAGCTATTCATGCAATGATCTCCTGTGGAGGGCTGAGTAGGTGGACTGTAACAGCAGCTTTAGCAGCAGTACTAGCTAGAAAGGGCTACAGGTTCCTAGTATTTACGGATAGCCAGCAAATGGCTGAGCTCGTTGCGAGAATGATTCGGAGAAGTTATGGTGCCGAGGTATACGTTCACCGTGCAGGTTTACCCGCTGAAACCCGTAGAGCAGTAGAGTCTAAGCTGCGTGAGGGAAGTATTGATGGAGTAGTTGCTACGCCTACCTTAGAGCTAGGGATAGATATAGGGTATCTTGATGCAGTTGTACTTGCCTCACCTCCACCTAGTTATGCTAAGTACTTACAGAGAGCTGGAAGGGCTGGTAGAAGGGGTAGAAAAGGCTATGTATTCATGGTTTTATCAGATGACCCCATTGACGCGTACTATGAAAGGAACCCTGAGAGATACTACAGGCAAGAAATACCTCCCTCTCACCTCGAGCCCTTGAACGAGGAGGTACTGAAGATACACCTACTCGCTCTCCTATTACAGCAGGGGAAAGTTAAGCTGAGCACTATACCTAGATCTTGGCGCAGGATAGTAGAATCTCTTGTATATGAGAGGCTGGCTGCTGTGACAGGGTACTACGTATACCCTAACACGAGGCTTGCTCGTAGATTCTTCATAAAGCATAGTAGCATAAGGGGTAGTGGGCCTCTAGTTGCTATAGTTGAGAGATCGACTAACTCGGTTATTGGGTATCGGGAGCTACCACAGGCTCTACTAGATCTTCACCCAGAAGCTGTGTATTACTCCTTCGGTAGACCCTATGCAAGCACTGGTATAGACCTCGATAAAAGAGAAGCTTATGTGAAGCCTTTACCGGACGATATAACGTATTATACCCGTCCACTATATACGGTAAGCCTAGAGGATTACGCAGAGATCTTTACGCGGACTAGTAGGAGAGGAATACCCCTCATCTATGCATACGTTAGGCTGAGCCTATCTGTAGAGGGCTTCGTGATCAAGAACTACTGGGAAGGAGAACGCGGTGGTAGTAAATACTGGTTCTCAAGCCCCATAACCTACGCATACGATACTAAAGCTACACTTATAAAGTATCCAGAAAACCCCGAATGGGGTCTCATGGAGAACGCTGAAGCATTTCACGCTATAGAGCATGTACTGATATCAGCAGCTAGGCCTGTATGTGGTGCATCATTGGGCGATATGGGCGGCTTCAGCTATCCCAGCGGCGATATAGTAATATATGACGCTGCACCTGGAGGTTCCGGTTTAGCCCGTCTTCTCTACGAGAGATTCGAGAAAGCAGAAGAGATGGCATACGAGATCCTAAGGAGCTGCGACTGCTACGACGGCTGTCCACGCTGTATATATAGTCCGTACTGTGGAAACAACAACCAGGTTTTATCACGTAGAAAAAGCTACCTAGTTCTCTCCGAGGTTTTAAAGAAAGGTGTACATATAGGTGCTAAGC
>QMWW01000042.1 GCA_003661825.1 Thermoprotei archaeon | reverse complement strand
GCTACTAGCCTGAACAGCTACCCATTAAGCGATATACCAGTATTAACGCGCTACTTACCTATAACAGTGATAGTCTCGATGATCGTCTTGTTACTACAGCATGGGAGAATCAATGAAATCAAATTGGGGTTTCTCTCCACTCTAAGCCTATTAGCCGTAATACCCATAATAGGCCATGTTATAGCTAATATTGCATCAGATGCTTTAGGCCGCGGCTTTAGGCTATTTGCTCCTAGCGATCATGGTAAGGGGATATTGTTCGGTAAATTGTGTGCGAGTCTCGTGTATGGAGTACCACGCAAACTCTACGGACGTATCGAACAAGAATGGCTTAAAAGAGGTAGACGCAAAACATGGTTTTGGATGAAGGTACGAGGAGAACTACTAATCGATCCTTCCAAGCTCCCAAACAAACACATTATCATAATGGGATCCAGTGGTAGCGGTAAGTCTCTCCTCGCAAAACATCTACTACTAGAATTCTACAAAAAGTACAATCACATGTTCATAGTATTTGATCCACATAACGAGTACTATGTTCTAGGAAAGTATATTGATAGACTGCAAGTAGTAGATGCTTCAAAACTAAGCTTAAACCCGCTTGAACTTGGAAGGTTAACTCCAAAAGAAAGAGCACACCAGTTATCTAGCATTATCATGGTGTTATTTAAACTAGGTCATCTCCAGCGGCAAGCTATTGAGGAGCTGATAATCAAAGCATATGAGTACCGCGGAATATTCCTTGAAAACCCGTCTACTTGGAGGAACAAACCACCTTCGATGCTTGATGTTCTGGACATTTGCAGGAGATCAATGGAGGAAAACGAACTTTATAGAAGGGTATATCCCTATTTAAGGGTGCTAGCTGATAGTGTATTTTCACAAACCACTATAGAGTTAAGAAAACTCCTGTCTACTCCGACAATAATAGCTTTAAATAATCTGAAGAGCGATTACGTTAGAGTTCTCTACGTTGATACGTTCTTACAGCGATTAATGGATATGATGTATAAGCAGGAGATCTCAGGTGATCGTATGATAGTACTAGATGAAGCATATACTCTATTTGCACGTGATTATAGCAGACATATAGCATCGAGGCTAATAGCCGAGAGTAGGAAGTATGGGATCGGGCTGGTATTTATTACGCAACACCCTCTCTCCATACCCCCACCTATAGTAGAAAATGCTTCTATAAAAATTTCCTTTAACATAAGCGAACCCAGGAATCTCGACTATGTGGCAAAGATGTTTTCTGGAACATATTATGCTAACAGAGTCAACGCCATTAAGGTGGCGCTGAAAAGCTTGAAAAGCTTAAATTACATATTAACTATTACTGGGTTAAGTGACTTATACATCGTAAGTGAAGAGGAGATAGCAGAGGTATTATCGTAGAAGGTGGCAAAATAGTTGAAATCTAGTGAAGAAGAACCATATAGTGAGGAAGGAGATAGAGAAGATACAGAAGAACCTGCAAAACCTGTACATATGGTTTATCTTGACATGCTTGATAAATTTGTAAAAATAACTAGAACGTGGGATGATATACTATCCGGGAAAGCTTCTATTGAGAGTATAAAATCTCTAATGAGCACTTTACCAGCAGTTACAGGTACGAAGAAGAGCAAGAAGATAATGAAGGAAAGAAAGACTAAGCCGAGAAGTAGGAAGAGACGTACAGCAAAGAAAGCTAAGAAAGGATGATGTTAAAGCATTTGACGTCTAATCTTTATATTACCATAGCCTAGGTTCTTGAGACATTTTTTAACATGCTCAATATCAAATCTTCTATCAAACACTATTTCAATGAACTTGATGCCATTCCTTATAAATAGCTTTATTTTGTGAACTATTGTTCTACCTAGTAGGACCTCTCTATGATCTTTTTGTGGTGTTATATACTCTCCAAATTTTTTCTTCAAATATCTTAGGTATTCATCAAAGCTTTCTGCTATTCTAAGCGACTCCAAGAGGTCCCGCGAACCTCCTGTCTCTGTTTCTAAACATTTGAAAAGTTCGATTGATTCATTAAGAGAAAGCACAACGTGTGGGCTTCCAGTTAGGTCTACCAGCACTTCTATGCTCAATTCATTAGACCACCAGTTTTAACAAGTTACTAAACTATATATTAGCAGAGACGTGTATTTGAAATTAGTGGGTATAGCCTATAATACTATTTAAGAAGAGGTGCTATTGCGGTGTTCAAAGCAACTTATGCATCAGCATCTAAGTTCAGGTACATAACACAAGCATTGGCCAAGATAACGGATGAAGCTCCTTTCTATGCCACCCAAGAAATGTTTGAAGCCCGTATACTCAGTCCTGATAAAACTACGATGATTATCCTCAAAATACCCTCTATCGCGTTTGAAGAGTACGAGGTAGAGGGTGAGGAGTCCTTTACTCTACCCACAAGCGATCTCAACAAAATAGTAAGGAGAGCTACACGGAATGACCTATTAGTATTTGAGTATGAGAAAGAAAAGGGTCTGCTCAGAATAGGCTTTCGCAATAAGAAAACCGGGGTTGAAAGAAGCTTCTACATAGAGGCAAGAAGCGGCGCTTTAGAAACCATAGAGGAGCTTAAGTTAGACCTTAGTGTGACGGCAAGATTTCTAGCTGATGATTACAAGCAGATTATACGTGATCTAAAGCTTGCAGGAGAAGAGGCCATATTCCATTACAAAGATGCTAAGCTGTATATATTATCGCGTACGCAGCAGAGAGAGTATCGTGGAGAATTTGTAGAAGGCAATCCATTAAGCTATCTCTCTTCCACAGTAGATGAAGCCAAATCTGCGTACAGTGTTGGACTGCTAGAAGCTACCCTAAAACCTATTCAATCAACAAAACACGTTACATTATACTTTGACACAGATAAGCCTGCAAAGATAGAATTTGAGATAGCTGGTGGAGGCTACATGATTTACTGGATAGTTCCGAGAGTGGAGTAAATTAGACTATTTATCTGCGCCTAGTTTAGAAAATAATTCTTCCATAACCTTCTTTTTGATATCTTCTACGGGGCGTTTAGGTACAACCAGCTTTCTATGCT
Source organism: Thermoprotei archaeon (assembly GCA_003661825.1). Taxonomy (GTDB): domain Archaea; phylum Thermoproteota; class Thermoprotei_A; order Sulfolobales; family Desulfurococcaceae; genus QMWW01. The sequence continues at coordinate 5,277 of QMWW01000042.1, read as the reverse complement.
TAACCTCAACAATCCAAACTGGTTTAGGACACCGATCTCTGTTAATACAAGCTACACAGCAGTGTATACACGTCATTATATCGGGAAACATCACGCACTGTCTTGTGGATTCATATTTTCCACAGATGCTACAGCGCTCCCAGTAAATAGTCAAACTCTTCACCCTTATAGCACAAATATATTAAACAATGATAGCTTGTTTTAAAGGATAGTGTCTAACCGATGAGGCGCGGTATCCGCGGCAGGGTACAATGACTACATCCCTGCTGTGTAGCCCGCGTCGAGGGATGAAGACTTACCTTCTTTTCGTCACGCTTAAACCCCGGAATGATATATTTATTCTATACGTATCTGACAAGTATATATTGTATATAGTTTTTTATGTTGCAATCGACATATACCGTAGAGGAGTAAATAGTATTTAATGGTGTGACAGTTGCTCTATGAAATTATATTTTATGGAAGAGGGGGTCAGGGAGGGGTAACGGCAGCTAACTTATTAGTCTACGCAGCAATGTATAAAGGTCTACATGCACAAGGATTCCCATTCTTCGGCGCTGAACGCCGGGGAGCGCCTGTTACAGCGTTTGCTAGAGTGAGCGATAAGCCTATACTGAGACACGGAATGTTTGACAGTGCGGATATACTCCTGGTACTTGATTGGAGGCTCTCTAAGTTAGGTATACTAAAAAACATCACTATAAGGGATGGTGGACTAGTGATTATCAATGCTCCACGGGACTATAACATTGTTTTGAGCGATTACCGGTTGACAGGTCATGCATTATTTTATAGAGTAGACGCTACTAAGATCGCTGTAGATAACGGCTTGATTGTTGCTGGATGGCCTGTAGTCAATACTGGCATGTTAGGAGCATTTGCAAAAGCCACAAATATTGTAGATCTAGACCACGTAACTAAAGCTATAAAGACGTATTTCAAGGGAAAAATTAGCGAAATCAACGCTAAAGCGGCAGAAACTGCTTATAGACAAACAGAGCTCATTAAAGAGGTGTAGTAGCTATGCTCAATAGGATTATTGTAGAAAAACCTATTCATAACAGGATAGTCGTAGCAAAACCTAAAATAGGAGTAGCTGGCAAAACTGGGACCTGGAGAACAGAGAAACCATTGGTAGATAATAGTAAGTGTAAAAAATGCTATCAATGCGAGATCTTCTGTCCAGTTAATGTTATCCGTGTTGACCCCAATACAGGTGCTACAGTAGACTACGACTACTGCAAAGGATGCGGAATTTGCGCAGAGTTATGCCCCTTCAATGCGATAAGAATGGAACCAGAATAGGGTGACGGATATGAGTAGAATGGTGGTATTAACCGGAAATCACGCAGTAGCTTATGCAGCTAAGCTTGCTAGAGTCGACATAGTGGCGGCTTACCCGATAACCCCCCAGACAAGCATAGTTGAGAAAATAGCTGAATTAATAGAATCAGGAGATATGGATGCAGTAATGATTAATGTAGAGTCAGAACATTCAGCTCTAGCCGTGTGCTATGGATCAGCTATAGCTGGAGCACGTGTATTAACGGCTACCAGTAGTCATGGATTACTGTATATGCATGAGTGGGTACATTGGGCAGCGAGAGCGAGAATACCGCTTGTCATGGCAGTAACAACTAGAACCATCGGAACACCGTGGAATATCTGGCCTGATCATAGTGACTTCATGGATCAACGGGATGCCGGATGGATTATGGGATTTGCAGCTGATAATCAAGAAGTCTTGGATATGGTCATTCAAGGATTTAAGATCAGTGAAGATCCTCGCGTATATCTACCAGTAATGATAGGTCTAGAAGGTTTCATCCTAGGCCATACGGCTACGCCCGTTGAATTACCAGGCCAGAAAATTATAGATGAATGGCTCGGACCCCGTAGACAGGGGTTCTTGGTTGATGGGCGAGAGCCGGTCGCTATAGGAAATCTAGCATGGCCTGAGGATACTGAAGAGATCTTTATGGATCTTCAGAAATCCATGAGAGAAGCTTTAACCGTTATCCAGGAAGTAGATCGAGAGTATAGCAAGATCGTTGGAAGAGAATATGGAGGATCCGTTCAATGTATACGTTGTAGCGATGCTAAGTACTTAGCTGTTTCGATGGGGGCCTGGTCAGGTGACCTTATAGAGGCTATTAACAACTTAAGAGAAGAGGGTTATCCAGTGGGTGTTCTAAGAATTAGGTTCTATAGACCTTTTCCTCATAGCGAGGTATGGAAATATAGCAGAGGTGTTAAAGGAGTAATAGTATTCGACAGAGCTATAAGTTTTGGTGCCTGGGGACAGATATATACAGATCTTGTAGCTAGTATGCATATCTATACGTCAAAACTGCCTTTTATAACGGATGTTATAGCAGGTATAGGAGGTGTGAATATAACGTACAGCGATTTCTACGAGCTGGTGAAGAACTTTATAGATAGGATCGAACGTGACGAAGAACCGCCAAGATTCACATGGTATCATAAGAGGCGATAGCCATGTACAGCCGTAAATCGCCTCTACCCTATAAAATGAGAGATGTGGTGTTACCTGGTGATGCTGCCTGTCCAGGATGCCCTATTCCAATAGCGTGGAAGGTACTAGGCGCTGTATTTGGAGAGAAAATGATCCTAGTAATCCCTGCATGTTGTTCCTCAGTTGTAGTAGGGCCTTATCCATATAGCTCCATAAAAGCTAGTGTAGTCCACGTCGCATTCGCTTCAGCAGCTGCCGTTGCATCTGGTATTGCTGAAGCGTTAGAGCGTAGAGGCATAACAGATGTATACGTAGTAGCCTGGGCTGGTGATGGAGGAACAGCCGATATAGGCATGGCCTCACTAAGCGGTGCAGCAGAGAGGAATCATAACATTATATACATAATGTATGACAACGAGGCATACATGAATACAGGAATTCAGCGTTCATCAGCTACTCCCTACGGGGCATGGACGACGACTACGCCAATAATAGGTAAAACTGAGCATAAAAAGGATGTAGCAAAAATAATGATTGCACATGGGATACCGTATGTGGCAACAGCTAGCATAGGTTACCCACATGATCTCTACGCTAAGCTAGAAAGGGCAAAGAGTATACATGGATTTAAATTCATACACTTGCATGCCCCTTGTCCTGTGGGTTGGAGATTTGATCCACGCTATACCATTAAAGTCGCTAAGCTAGCCGTAGAAACTGGTATGTGGATCCTATACGAGTATTATGATGGAAAGCTAAGGATATCTGGGCCGAGTAAGCCCTTCATCGATTCAAAGAGGCGTAAGCCTATCGAAGAGTACCTGAAGCTTCAAGGAAGATTCCGTAAAATAACACCAGAAAAGGTAGAAGAGATAAGGAAATACGTTGATGAGAATTGGCGTTGGGTAAAATTATTATCTTGATATCCATCAATTATCCACTATAGAATTTACTTAGAACTATTACTACAGCCGTAAATCCTATAGCTAAAGCTATAAGCATATAAGGCTTCATTTTAATCCCTACATCCGCTTCCTCATAGAATCTGATAAGCCCAGCTGCTGTGAAAGGCCCTGGTGCTTTTTCTTTTCGTCCTCCTCTCCTAGACTTAGTTCTCTTAGGCAACTTTATAACCCTAACCGTGGTAACTTGCTACTCGGTGTATCTAATAACTGTTTAAGTCTAAATAATAATTTACGTTTTATTACAGGTATACGGCTACATAATATTATATAGGTGAAAACCATGGACATAAAGGAAGCACAGAAAATAATCCGTGAGAAATACTATGATCGCGATAGTACAAGAGGTTTATATTCCACATTTACGTGGTTTGTTGAGGAAGTAGGAGAATTGGCAGAAGCTTTAATTAAGCTAGATCAGAACTCCATAGAAGAAGAACTAGCAGATGTATTTGCGTGGTTATTGAGTATAGCTAACCTCGTAAATATAGATCTTGCCGAAGCCTTTAAGAGGAAGTACGGTTCCTTTTAATCGCTTTTACAATCTCTGCTAAGGCTTCGGGTCTCTTTTCGACAATGGTTCCTGTCACTATTATGTCGGCACCGTTTTGCACTAATCTCTGAGCTGTATCCGGGGAGCGAATGCCGCCACCAACAATTACTATCAACTTAGTGTGCTCTTTTACCCATTTTGGATACTCTGCTGGGATGTGGCTTAATGCGCCGCTACCTGCTTCGATGTAAAAGTACTTCATACCAATCATTTCAGCTGCCCACGCATATGCGAGGACTATTTCTGGTTTATCTCTTGGAAGAGCATGTACTCTTCCAACATGCGCTACCGCCGTGTCACCGTATACTACTAAATAGCCTGCGGGTAAAACTTCTAGGCCATACTTCATGATTATTGGAGCTGCTGCTACCTGCGCCTCGATTAGGTAATATGTACTTAGACTATTCATCAAAACCATGAAGAATATGGCATCAGCGTATCTAGTGATGCAGTTAAGATTTCCGGGGAAAACTATTACTGGGAGTCCAGTAGCTTTAAGTATTTGTGCCGTACGATCAGCTTCCTCAGGAGTAACCCCTAAGCTCCCTCCTATGAGAAATGCGTCTGTTCCACTATCTTTAGCCTCCTCAGCTAAACGCTCTAGTCTACCTGGCTCGCTAGACTTGTCCGGATCTACTAGCGTGAAATGAAGTTTTTCTCCACTACTAAGCTTCTCACTAATGTATTCATGAACCTTCCCCAATACTCTCACCTAGTTCTTCGCTAGACTCCTTCCTATACTCAACTAATATTTTACCACCTTCAAATAGATCTATGAACCTGGCATACACATCAACATTTTCGTAAAGCTCGGGTACTCTCAGCGTTGCATATAAACCACAAGATCCACAGGTGATCTCGGCAAGTTTATAACCCGGGATCTCCATCTTTTTGAACTTTACTGAGAGAGTTCTCATACTGCAGTGCGGGCACTGAAAGATCTCTGGGATCCTCTTTGTTCTCCTCACCGTTTTCTTATACTTTTTTCTCCTTCTTCCCATAGTAATTACCTCTTCCCACTATGCAGTACTCTCCTCAATGTAGGGCTTATACCTAAATCTAATATTTCCTTCACTATTTTATATAATGTATCTAGATCGTTGATCGCTGCCTCTCGGTATAATCCGTTTTCTTCTCCAATAGCCTGTATTAGCAGATGCCTACAGGTTTTGACGTTCTTTCTACTCATTACATTTATTACAAAGCTTTTACAGCTACAATAAACTCGCGGTATAATAACGTAATCCCTTTTAACTCCAGTGTAAAACCATAGAGGAGGACATATG
>QMWW01000041.1 GCA_003661825.1 Thermoprotei archaeon | reverse complement strand
TAGGTTATGAGTATGTGTTCTCTATTGAACTTTATGGCTCCACAGGGGAATATAGTTAGAGGTCTATCGCCGACGACTTCGTATGGAGCTCTAGGCTCCATTATGTAGTTCGGTGTAACTGCCTCTACGACTATCTCCTCTCCTTTCAGCTTGAGCTCTGCGGCGAATACTCGGTAGACGACGCTGTCTCTATCAACTCCATGCAAGAACACTACTACGTGATCTCCGCTTTCGTTAAGGGGTACTGGAGGAGTAGCCCATCCTATCTTGGCTTCAAAATCTGGGACAGCGAGAACGGTATAGGCATTGTCTACCTCCATCTCTACTAGTACGTCGCTGCTTCCCCCTTCTAGTTCTACTTTACTTATAACTAGGTGGAAAGAATCATCGGAGAGGTGTGGTCTATGGAACAGATATATGTCATTGTTGGTTTTGTACAGGAAAGCATCTTTATCACTAACTACTTCTCCAAAGGTCTTCGATGAAGGTATGAATACATATTTCTTAATCCATGCTCTACGTGCTTCGTCGTATACGGCTGTTACTGGTAGGGTTCTGTTCTTCCTAATAACAGGGTTAAAGTAGTTAATCGATCTACCTGTATACGTCATATATCTCTTACCGTCGATCGTGAATACGCGCGGATCCTCTGTCCCCCATACATCGTACTTCGTAGATGGATATACCACTATATCTCCAGAGTAGCTATTCATGTCTACGTAGCCGTAGAGCAGATCCTCCCATGGAACTCTTATCTCGATTATACTGCTCACGTACATGTAGTAGCCTAGTATGATCCTCGCATAAATCCGTATATGCTCGTTATCGCTGTACATACTTGGGTTAAAGACAGCTATTGGGTTATTAATAGGGTAGTTATGAAGCACTACTCTATCAGGACTCAATACACCGCTGCGTACAACTATGTCGTTTACATCAAATACGCGCTTAGCAGTTGCTTCAATAGCTCCATCTACTGGTGTAAACTTTACAGGATACCTCACCGCTACCATGCCCAGGCAGTATTACTAGGAGATGTATTAATACTGTATTCTTTTAAACTATAGCTCACTGTAGTAACGCTGCCGTCAAAACGGCGATACAGGAGAGTAGCCTGTGCCGTCGAAGGGAGCTCCATATAGTTATCGGGCAGAGCATAATGCCACAAAACAGTGAATTTAATGTATCCATGCCGTCCCTATACTGTAGTGTGGAGCTGACAGACACGTACAAATACCGATACCAACATACACCTACTATCAGAGCCTATATAAGGTCTCTTCTGTGGATTGTTCGAGCCGATTTATTTAATTTGTTACATAATATTGATATCTGGTTAAAGTGTTTATCTTCATCTAGTACTGAATGTTCATGTGTAGTGCCGTAGTGCCGATAAAAGATATCTCCATGGTATAGTATGGTTGAGTTCATGAACTTTTACTCATAGTTTATTCATCTATACGTCGTACTGTAGATTTTACCAATGTTCAGTTTTCTGTGAGCTAGAGTAGCGTATTTTGATGATGTTTTATATTATATTCTAGCCTGTGCACCGCGAATATTAATTTGTTAATGTTAAATAAGCCTATATGAAGCATTATTCTACCTCTCTCATGCATATCTAGAAGTTATCTAACCCTATCCTAGTTCTCGTGTAACTGGTAATAGAGGCGCAGCATCAGTAGTTATATTACTTGGTAAGTTCTTCAACTCTCTTACTCTTAATATCCTCCTCCCTCTCTTCAAGAAAATCTTAACACTTCCAATAGGCTTAATATTGTCAATAAACTCTACGAGAAATATGGTTCTTCCCAACATAATGTCATTATCTGTAAAGATAAGATCCAACTCATCCCTCTCTGATGCCTAGTCTCTCTAACCTCGTGTAGTCATTGTAAACTTCTTACCAACCGCTGATCCTATGAAGATAAGGTTGTTGCTAGAGCTGACCGCTACCTAAAGGATGTATTTCCTAACCTAGACAAGGTTGTCTTCAGCCTACTATTCTGAGACAATGAACACTCTAACCTTTAAGAAGGAACCAACCTCAATAACGACATATGGTGATGGTAGGATTGTAATTACACGGATTTCTGATGGAAATGGAGTCCGTATGATATTGGATGAATTGAAAGAGCTTACTAATAAGACTTGGAGGGGAGAGGAGAGATAGTATTGGTATTTCAAAATCCAAAAGGGTTAAATTAGGACTTATCGAAGCCCATACTTGTATCAAAGGTTACATTGCAGAATATATGGTGAATAACCATGTATGGTTTAGGGATATTACTCGTAGCTACCTAGTATATGGTGTTAAAGAATTCCACGATAACACGTTGATATTGGGCATCCCAGACACCTACCATTAATGTATCTTGAACATTCACAACAGTTGAAGCCACATGGTAGTTTGCCTTCAGTTTTATCCTTTACGATTCTTAATGGTATATACCCTGGATACACAAGCTCACTAATTACAAACACCTCACTTCTCCTAATACCCTTAGATGTTCTAAGCGCACATACCGATACTATGCTCTCTAACACGTTCATGTCTTCAGCTACAGCTAACGCTAATACGTTATATCCCCCTATTAACGTTGCTAGAAATATTATTCTAGGACAGGCTTTAAACCTTGAAACTAGCCTTTTAACATCATCGTAACCTTCAGCCTCAATTAATATGAGGACAAGCTTTAAGTTTAACCTCTTGGGGTTTATTAATGCTTTTACACTTATGACATTATCCTTTAATAGTTTATCAAGATGCTTCTTAACACCAGTATGTGATATACCTAGCTTTGATGCCATATCCACTAGTGAAGATCTACCATCCTCTTGTAGCATTCTAATGATCTCCTTCTTAGTCCTGGATAGCTTGTAGCTCAAATTACACACCACTGCTAAGTTTAATCTTGAAACCCTGATATTTAAATATTGGTTTATATATCATACCTTTTGGTGATTCTATGGATTTAATGATGGTTCTTGTCCTTCTAGGTTTTGGACTACTAGCTGGTACTGCTGGGGGATTACTTGGTATTGGTGGATGTGTTATCATGCTTCCAGCATTATACTTTATATTTAATTATCCACTACCAATAGCTATTGGAACGACAATAACAGCTGTAATTATCACCGCTGTTTCAGGAGCTGCAGCTCATATTAGAATGAGGAATGTTGACTGGAGTACTGTCGAGGCTGTAGCTGTTAGCGGTGGTTTAGGTGCAGTCATTGGCTCACTAATATTTATATACTTATTGAGTCAAATTAAACTGCTGAATTTAATACTTGGTTTCGCATTCCTATATGTATCGTTAAGGATGATATATGAAGGGTTCTTTAGGAGAGGTGTTAAAACATCATCTGGTGATAAGGTACCAGGAGGTTTTATGTCAAAAATTATCATAGGCTTCTTCATAGGCATACTGACCGGGATTATAGGCCTGGGTGGCGGGTATGCTCTGGTACCATCATTTATATACATTCTAGGGTCACCTGTCAAAATAGCTGTTGGTACATCACTAGCATCATTTATCAGCATGGCAGTAGTATCTGGAGGCTTCAAGTTATATCAGGGAGTTGTAGATATCGTTGCGGCAGTTTGTCTAGGAGTAGGTACCGCTATAGGTGCACAGTTAGGAGCTAGACTAGTGCCAAGAACCCCAGCATGGCTTATAAAAGGGCTTTTCGGTCTAGTATTCCTTTATGTATCATTAAAATTCGTAATGAAGGCCTTCGGAATACTTATATAGTCGTATTTTAACATCCATTCCTAGATTCTATTTACCTACATCAATTATCACATAAATTATGGTGATAAACACGTCATACCTGTTATACTCAGTATTACTATTGGCAGTACCACTTTATACTCCTAACTAACATCATAATCAGGGATTGCAACATACCCTGCAAAACACCGATACCTCTCGAAGAACGGTTCCATATGCATATTTAAGATGCGAAAAATGCGCGTAGGGCCTTTTCCAAGAGATGCGTCAGCACTCGAGACCTACTTCATCGGTTAATTCCTCGTAGACCTACTGCTCATCACTCTTCTCTACAAGGGTTTGGATCTACTGGGGACTTTAAATACTCTTTATTCCAATTCCAGTGATAAGTGGTTTACTGCTGTCTTTCCACTACAGCATATGTACACAGCCTCTTGAATACGCAGTATCTGCACTCCCAGCTCCATCGAGGATGTACTTCATCTCTAACCAGAGTTTTAACCAGTGATTTCAGATTTATTTTCTCGCGGTTAATGCCGTACTCTAGAAAGCCCTCGGGGGTTATGTAGACTAGTATCCCCTTATCTGCTTCTAGCATGTTTAAGTATATTTGTAGCTGGAATATGTGGTGCTCTAATGGTTTATTCGCTGTATCTCTGCTGCTCTTTATCTCTATTACTATCTTCTTCTCGGGATCGTAGGCGTCTACTCTACCCTTAACCGTGTACTCCTCGTTTTCAACTTTTATCTTCTCCTCTATAGAGTGCTCTACCACGAATCCCTGTTCTGCTAAGTACTTCTCCACGCCGGCATGGATCAGGCTTCCCAGGATCGCTCCTGGCTCGAACCGTAAAGTTATCTCTGGATAGATCCTCCTGAGTCTCAGCTTATGGGAGCAAGCAGCTAGATCTGTCACGTATATTATCCTGGGGTCTTTTAGCTCGTTAATTCTCTTTACCTGTTCCTCCATGTAGTACCTGTAGATCACGGGCACCACTACTTCGCTTGAATAGTAGTTTTCACGCAAAGGCTTCCCACCATTTAGCTGGTATCAACCTAGTGTATAGTTCTCCGCGTTTACTTATAATCCTTAGGTATTTTATCAAAGCCTTAGTAATAGGTGTTAGCGGCTCTGGTGGATTGGATAACTTGTAGAAGTCAGCCACTATAGCGTCTGTTCCTGGCTTTACCGTAATAGGCTCTTGCGCCTCCATGAGGAAGTCTATGAGTACGAAGTGTTCTCCATCCACTTGGTCTTTGCAAGTTCCCGGAGGAATCTCTGCTACCCATACAACCCCTATAGGCTTAGCTCTAACCCCTGTTTCTTCGAAAAGCTCGCGCTCTACAGCACTATAGAGTGGCTCACCGTACTCTACACGACCTCCTGGGATAGCCCAGTAACCCGCGCAGGGGCTGTGCTTCCTCTTAACCAATAGGATCTTGTCGTTATGCAGTAGAACCGCTCCAACTCCTACCACTATTCGGCTAAAGCTCATGCCCGCTTCTCCACGCACTTCCCGGTCCTAATACATATCTCTAGATAAGTCTCGGTAATAGGCGATAAGCAGTTTCTCATTAGCTCCTTAAGCTCGTAGATACGCTTTTCTTCTCCCTCTATTTCTACGAACCACCCTACTCCGTACAGTTGATCTAGGTATACAGTGGTATCGCTTTTTGCATAGATTAGTCTCTTCTTCGAAAAGGAGGATATGGGGCGGAAGCCTAGCTGTAGCAGGATATCGTTTGCTATACGGATATCTGCGATTTCAACTTCTCTCTCTAGTCTAACTTTAGTGCTAGAGCTCTTATCTAGCCTCGGCCCCTTATAGGTTAGTACGTAGGTGTATTTATCTCTACACTCTCTCTTCCGTAGCCTAAGCGCTTCATCTGTTTGCTTAAAGTCTTTACATGGGTGAGAGTAGTAAGTATCTGTTTCAACGCATTCATCGATCTGTTTAAACCCTGCCTGCTCTAGGAGCTTGCGTAGTTCTTCAGTACTACATAGTAGCCTGAACTTAGCCTCTACCTCGTAGCCCATGCTATGCCACAAAACAAGGCTACACCTACACGGAATCATAGAACTCGTATACTCCTGTGTTAAATATAGTGGCTAGTTTGTCTCGATATAGGTGTTGGTGTGCTTAGCTACTACTGGTTCCTCTCTTAGGATTTCTCTAAAGAGCTCTATGAACATTAGTGCTACCTTTTCGCTGCTATGCATTAATGCGTACTCGCGTGCTCTACGCTTTATCTCCTCTCTCAACGACTCCTCCTCTATTATCTTCTTCAGCTTTAAGTAGAGGTCTATAGTATTCCCAAGTTCGTACTTTAGTATAGGCCCTATACCGTTGCTATCTACTGGTATGTTCTCGAAATACCTAGTATTCGGTGCAACGATCGGCGTCCCAGTATACAGGGATTGCGCAACAGTCGATGATACGACTACGGCTTTAGTCTCCGACTTTGGAAGCAAGTGTATATCGGCGCCCATAACATAGCTCAATATCACTCTCATAGTCGGCCTCTTAACCTTCTGGACGATCCAGGGGTCGGATACGGGTAGTTTGCTACTTCCCCTGATAACCCAGTAGACTAAGCTGTACTCTCTTGCCAGCTTTCTCAGAACCCGGACGTAGTCTAAGTATTCCTGTACGGGCTGTCTACCGTAGGATATGAACAGTATCTTGTCATCGGTGAATTCCGGGCGGTAAGCTCTGATATCGTCTAGGACAGCATGTGGATAGGGTATTATACTGGTTTTCCTCACCACCACTTCTCCGAAGTGCTTTACAATCTCGTTTAGATACCTCTCGTCGAACACTACTATTGAATCCCAGTTAATCCTCATGAAAGGCTCTAGATCCCGTACATACCCCGTGTGTACAACGAGAACCAGCTTTGCCCTCTCCTTGATCCTTCTAGCTACCTTGCTGAACTCTCTGACGGGGAACCGCTGATAGCCTTCAACTACTAGGATATCGTAGTCGGTGCTCTGAATGAATGCTTTATCGATTCTGCCACCGCTTGGAAACAGGTAGTCGTCTGTCTCTTCGTATACCCTGTATACCCATTCTTCGTCTTCGCCGTTGATCGGTAGGTGATGCCAATCGGTATTAGCCGATTCCAGTACTGGTGCAAACACTGCTACTTTGTACCCTAACTTTATCAGTGAACGCGCTAGTAGCTCGGCGTGTAGGCTAACACCGCATGTAGCGTTCCATCTGCTCATTATCGCTATCTTCATCTCGAACGCCCCCAACTTCTCTAGCTACTCGGCTAGAGATATAGCGCTTCACGGTGTTCTAGACAGAAAACAGCCTAGAACGCATCCAGTCATACGATAGCTATTAGTTACTTATATATTTTTGAGGCTTTGGTGACTATAGGACCGTGTTTAGCTGGTTTTCTCTACTACTATCTCTTCTCCTCTCTTTGCGTTCAATTCTTTGGCTGCATTACCCATGTTTATGGCTACTTCGAAGAAACCCCACGAGTTTATATAGCATGCATAGGAGTCTGGATCCACGTGGCTAAAGCTTGCTACATATCTACAAACAGCTTCTCTGCTACTAGTTCTAACTACTAGCTTTTCTCCAAGCTCTAGGCCTATTTTCCCGATAAACTCTCTATCCGCGTTAGTCATTATGTTGCCGAATACATCGATATACAGTATCTGGGAGGAGAACCCCCTATTCCTCCTTGTAGGTGGATTGACTTCAATATACTTGATCAGACTAGGCTCTATCCTAGAACCCAGCTGTTCCGGCTTATAGCCTAGAGACACGTATGCCGCTATTGGTGCAAATACGTCTCTCCCATGGAAAGTAGCCGATACTTCTGACAACCTATATCTAGAGTTTGATATATCGTAGACTTCTTTAACCCTGTCTCTACGTGCTAAAAGAGTTAAACAGCCATTATCTGGTCCTATCAGGAAGTAGTTATTAGTTCTAATCAGTAGGGCTCGTCTAGCGCTACCCACGCCTGGATCTACTACGCAGACGAATATGGTGTTGCGTGGAAAGTACTTTGCAGAAACCATTAGCGCTATGGCTGCCTCGTATACGTCCTGCCTGGTAATACTGTGGGTGATATCCACTATTTCGGCATCGGGATTGATCGACTTTATAACTCCCTTCATAACGCCTACGTAGGGATCCTTGTATCCAAAATCGGTTAGTAAAGCTATGATTCGCTGCACCAAAACCACCACATCAGAAGTTATCTTAAAAAGACTTTAGAGTAATAAGAGTTAGCGTAGGGCCGGGGATGTGTACGACGGGCGGCCTGAGCCCTGTGATGAGCCATTGTAGCACAGTTAACCCGGCCAACCCCAATGATTAGCAGCGGATAAACCGATCGAATATGATGAACCAATACTAATGAGGGGTAGCTATAGCTAATAGCGTGGTATTGAATCCCTAGAGCAAACCACGCTTACAGCTAGTTAAGTACCAGTACACAACACTAGAGATAACCCGGCCTGTCCAACAGTACATCCAACACCATGTTACAAAACTTATAAGTCTATCGAAGAGTAATATAGAAGAAAACAGAGATAGACACATGTGGGCCCGTAGCTCAGCCTGGTGGAGCGCCCGGCTGATAACCGGG
>QMWW01000040.1 GCA_003661825.1 Thermoprotei archaeon | reverse complement strand
CTAGGGTAATCGAGGTACCATACGTAGTAGAGCTTCCCGTAGGACCTCAGCACCCAGCTGTTCACGAGCCTATACTGCTTAAAGCCTATGCTGATGGCGAGGAAGTAGTCAAGGTAGAGATAAATACAGGATACAACCATAGGGGTCTAGAGAAGCTGACTGAGCAGAACAACTTCTACCGGAACATATTCATCTGCGGCAGAGTATGCGGTATTTGTAACATCGTTCACGCTAACTGCTATACGCGCGCAGTAGAGTACCTGCTCGGAGTAGAGCCCAGTAATAGAGCCAAGTTCTTGAGAGTCATTGCTATGGAGCTCGAGCGTATCCACAGCCACATGATCATTAACGCGATAATGGCGGAGATCCTCGGTTTCGATAGTTTGTTCATGAACCTCATGCTAGACCGTGAGAGGGTTATGAAGGCCAAGGAGATCCTTACTGGTAATAGGGTTATAGGAGACTATATGATGGTAGGGGGCGTGAGGAGAGACATAGATGCTGTCAAGAAGGATAGGATACTAGATATATTGAAGAAGACGCGGGAGAGAGTGCTCTTCTACAAGAAGATGTGGATGGAAGACGATACTATACTGAAGAGGCTCGTAGACGTAGGATACCTCTCGAGAACAGATGCTACGCGGTACAGCTTCGTAGGTCCAACTGCTAGAGGCTCCGGGGTAAAAATAGATTCTAGAGCTTCCGATAAATATGATGCATACGGCGATATACCGTGGAACGTTGCTGTACGCGATGAAGGAGACTCTTGGGCCCGTATGATGGTTAGATGGGATGAAACGATCGAGGCGATAGACATGAGTGTATACGCTCTCGAGCATTTGCCAAGCGATGGAAAAGCTGTACCCGATGAAAGAAAACTTCCTAGAAGGCTTCCAGAAGGAGAATCCTATGCTAGAGCGGAGGCCCAACGGGGAGAACTCACCTATTACATTATGAGTAAAGGCGGTGCAACGCCGTATCGCGTCAAGATCAGGACTCCGAGCTTCCTCAACGTTATACACTCCTACATCCTGTACCCAGGCTATACGGTTACAGATCTCCCGGTTATACTTACCTCGCTTGACCCCTGTATCTCGTGTATGGAGAGAGCAGTAGTTATAGACTTGGAGAAGGGTGTTCGTAGATACGTGAAGTTGAAGGACCTGGCTCAGGGGAGGGTGTAATGCCTAGGAAGAAGAGCGGTAAACCAGCTATACTCTCGCTGATACTAAAGAACTTTGCAACAGGACCTGCTACTATACAGTACCCCTTCGAGCCTACACCTATAGAGGAGGATTCGCGCGGTAGACACTATGCTGATTTAACTAAGTGTATTGGGTGCGGGCTATGTAAGATGGAGTGTCCAGCAGATGCGATAGAAATGGTTCCTATACCGGAGGGCTACGAGGTACCTAAGGTTAACCGCAGAAAGATATACCCCGTTGTAAACTACTTCCGTTGCGTCTACTGCTACCGCTGCGTAGCGGTTTGCCCTGTCTACGCCTACGTCACTACTAGCGAGTACAGGCTTGCATCTATGAAGCCTAGCGACTCGAGCGAGCTTAGCATATCTACACTTAAGAAAACAGGTGAATAGCCGTGGACATAGTCGTAACCTCTATAACATTCCTTATACCAATATTTCTGCTAGCCTTTATACTCTACATAATTAGAGCGATCAAGGGCCCTACTATCTCTGACCAAGTCCTAGCCATAGATGCTATGACCTACGATGTAGCTGCTTTCCTCGTAGTACTCTCCATATACCTCCGCATACCAATACTCACCGCTACAGCTATAGTCCTAGCCCTCTGGATCTACGCGCTCGACATCTATATCGCGAAGTATCTAGAGAAGAGGGAGCTGGGTGAGTAGTCCTTGACTGAAGTACTCATATACATAGGGTTAGCGCTCATAGGTTTAGGCGCAGTTTCGGATCTAATAGCGGCTATAGGGATGAATAGGTTTAAGAACTTCTACCTCCGCCTCCACGCTGCAACTATAGGTACTATTTGGGGAGCATTTGTACCCATTATAGGGGCCTCGCTAGTAGCTATAGGCTACGAGCCTCTAGGCTACTATAGGTGGTTCGTAGCGGGAGCTGGATTCGTTGCAGCTTTGCTAGTACTAATACTTGCACCTGCCGGATCCCACGCACTAGCACGTGCTACTCATAGAGCAAGAATAGTGCGTGTCGAGCCCTGTATAGCTGATCACCTAGATGAGACAATGTGTATAAAGGGTGGTAGCGAGTGATCGATCCACAGGTACTTGTCTTGGGTATAGGCGCGCTAGCCGCTCTAGCATCTGTTGTAGCTGTATACTTCGCTGTCATCGAGAGAAACCTGGTTAGAGCAGTAGTGTTCTCAGCTATACAGAGCACGCTCTACGCTCTCCTATACTACATACTGATGGCTCCGGACATTGTACTTGTCTATGTTCCAGTAGCTGTTGGACTCTATCCCGCCGTGATCCTGTTCCTCATAAGTAAAACGGAGAGGGAGGAGAAGCCGTGAAGCACGCTATCGCTGTTCTCTCGATAGTACTATTCGTACTAGCTATGAGCTTGCTCTTAACAGTAGCTGGCGGTCTCTACATACCAAGCATTAGCGTGCGGCCTCTCGCGGAGCTATACCTGAACACAACGTATAACCCATGGAATAGAGAGTTCACGGCTTTATCGCCAGAAGGCGTTACAGCGATTGTATGGGACTATCGTGGACTAGACACAGTGTTTGAGACAACGGTGTTCTACCTAGCGATCATAGCTTCCATAGCTATAGCGCGCGGCATAAGGAAGTACAGCGCGCTCCCCGGCAAAGAGCTCGGTCTATCCCTTATAGTGAGGACTGTGACTAGGATCACTACTACTCTGATAGTAGCTGTAGCTATCTCTATAGCATTACACGGCCACCTAACTCCTGGAGGAGGCTTTCAGGGAGGAGCCACAGCGGCTGTGGCTCCCCTCCTAATACTAGTAGCGTTCTCGCACTACTTCCTGCTTAAACGCGGTGTATCTAAGGACTTGATGCTCGTAATACGTAGCTTGGGCCTAGCTGGTATAGGCATAGTAGCTATAGCTACATACCTCGTAGCCGTAGCGTCAGGTCTTCCAGGCTTTGTGCTCCAAAATCAGCCAAAGCCTCTAAGCCCTGTAAACCTACCAGCATATCTGGGGGGACAGCTGATCAGCGGTACACTGTGGTTTTTCAACATATTCGAGTTCTTCGCCGTAATGGCTGGCTTCACCATAGTCTTTCTGCTCCTAGCTATACCTGAGAGAATAGCTAGAGGGGGTGGAGAGAAGTGATAGACCCCGTTACATACATGCTGACGCTGATAATACTGTGTATGGTGGTAAACCTAGGTATAGCTCTCTACGGCATATTCTTCCGCCCAAGCCTGGTCAAGAAGATCATAGCCGTCACCATACTCGGGGATACGGCGAATACCTTCGCTATAATGCTAGGCTATAGGCGGTGGCTTTCACCGGAGAAGCCAAGCATACCCCCTGTCCTACTCAACTATGCTAATGCAACAAAGGAAGCACTAGCTGAGTTTAGTGCTAGAGCAGTTGATCCTCTACCCCAAGCACTAGTGCTAACAGCTATTGTCATAGGCTTAGCCGTTACGCTATTCCTAGTCTTCCTTACCCTCCAGATCCACAGGCTCTACGGTACAACCGATGTAAGGGAGATCAGGAAGCTAAGGGGGTGAAGCTGGTTGAAGCTCGGCAGTGCACTAGCCGTAGGACTGCTCGTATTCATAGTGTACATAGTGTTCAGTGGCAGCGTATCACCATACGATATCGTAGCCGGAGTCCTAGTAGGCATCGTGCTAGGCCTTATATTCTCAGAGTACGTAGTGAAAAACCCGGGTAAAGCGTTTAACCCGGTCAGGTGGTTATGGCTAGTAGCATATGCAATCTACTACTTTTTCGTTGCAGAGGTTAGAGCCCATCTAGACGTAATGTATAGGATACTGCACCCGAAAATGCCTGTAAACCCGGCTATAGTCAAAGTACCCTACAGGGTTGAAACTGACTACGCTGTAACAGCGGTAGCGAACTCCATAACTAATACACCGGGTACTGTCGTGGTTGACATAGACCCGGAGGATAGAGCGTACTACGTCCACTGGATCAACGCCAAGACTCTTGAACCCGAAGAAGCCCGTAGGCATATCTCCGAGGTTTTCGAGAAGTATTCACGCGAGGTATTCGATTGAGCCGTAGAGGTGGTCGTGGGTGAGCGCTGTAGCACAAGGGCTTGCATACGACCTAACTGGTTTAACGGTCCCGGTAATAGCTCTATTTGCATTCATACTTCCACTGCTTCAGAAGTTCGTTAAGCACAGGTTGTTCCCCGGAGTATACGCTATGGTCGTAACCCTATTTGCAGCAGTATCTGCAACTACTATATACTCCCACGTAGCTAGTACTGGTAAGCCGATAGTATATGGATTCGGAGGCTGGCCTCCCCCTCTAGGAATAGCATACGA
This sequence comes from Thermoprotei archaeon, assembly GCA_003661825.1. GTDB lineage: Archaea > Thermoproteota > Thermoprotei_A > Sulfolobales > Desulfurococcaceae > QMWW01. The sequence goes on along the minus strand of QMWW01000040.1, from coordinate 3,861 downwards.
GGTAGACGGCTTCAACGCTCTACTAGGTATGTATGCTTCATGGCTAATAGTTGGAATAGTGATCTTCAGCTTATGGTACAATAGGAACCTGGACGAGCCGGAGTGGTATTACACCCTACTACTAGGCTTTGAAGTCGGGGCACTAGGCTGCTTCTACACAGGCGATGTATTCAACCTATTCGTCATGATAGAGGTGTTAGCTGTCTCAACGTATGGGCTAATAGCCTACCACAAGAACAACCCGGGATCCGTTGAGGCAGCCATCAAGTACGCTATAATAGGGGCTACAGCGACCACCATATACTTCATAGGCTTAATGATAATCTACGGAGCCTACGGCACCCTCAACATGGGCGATATACTGTCGCGCAACATCAGGTTATTCGGGCTAATAGAAGTAGGCTTAGCTGGGACAGCGTTCATAGCTGTAGCTACGTTAGCAGTATCTCTATCGCTATGGGTATTCACGTTTAAAGCAGGGCTATTCCCGAACCACTTCTGGCTGCCAGATGCATATTGTGAAGCACCTACGCCTGTATCAGCAGCTCTATCCGGCGTCTCGGAGATCGTAGGCGTATACGCGGCTATAAGGTTCCTCTACACCATATTCCCAGCGTTCTCACCCATAGGATACGCTTACCGCGGAGTAGTATTAGCTGTCCTACTAGTACTGGGCTTCCTAGGAGGCGTAGTTGGAGCTCTCATGATGTTCGTACAGAGAGATATTAAGAGGCTACTAGCCTATAGTAGCGTAAGCCACATAGGACTCCTCTTCCTAGCATCCGCTATAAGCTTCATGCCTGTTAGCGAGGAAGTAGTCGTTATAGCGTTTACAGCTGTACTAGCCCACATTATAGCACATGGTGTAGGAAAGCTCCTCCTCTTCGCCTCAAGCGAGATATTCATAGAAGCTGCTGGTACCAAGATCCTAGACGACATGAGGGGTATCGGTAGAAAGTACCCATTAGTAAGTATGGCCCTCATAGCGGGCTTCCTAAACCTCATGGGAGCTATACCCTTCCTCGGCTTCTTCTCAAAGCTGCTAATGTACCAGGCATATATGGCTGCTGGCCAGGTGCTACCAGCTATAGCGATAGTAGTGGTCTCGGCTCTTAGCATACCAGGCTATGCTAAAGCAATATACTCTCTAGTGCTAAGCGCTCCGGTTAAGGAGTTCAACGGTATACGCGTTGGAGCGTATAAGTACTTCCTAGTACTGCTAGCGGCTATACTACTAGCTGCAGGAATAGCCTTTACACATCTCTATGCCTGTATAGGTAGCCTTGTAGACTCCTCTCTAACGTTTAAAGGATTAGTCAACTATGGTCAAGCATTCTTAGAAGCAAGACACGTGCTATGGGGTGGATAGAAGTGGCTGAGCTCATGTACTTCAACAATCCTATTGAAACAGCCGTAGTTGCCTCGATAAACCTAGCGGTAGCAATGGCTGTACTAGGGCTAATATACTACTTCATAAGGCCTCGGAGTAGAAGGATAACGGAAGTATACCTAGCTGGAGAAGGAGAAGAAATAGTTAGCTCTATATCACCTAGTCCGCTGAACCTCTACTGGTTCTTTATTAAGAGGTTTGCCAAAAGGATCTACGACTACCTAGTAGGAGCTATGCATACCGGGAATCTAATGGATTGGGTAAGCTACATGGTTTCCTGGTATGGCCTCCTCATACTGATCTCCGTACTAGCAGTTATAGCCTATATAGTTGTGAGGTGAGAAAAGATGGAGAGCATTGCTCTATGGCTAGTATCCCTAATAGTGTTCCCAGGCCTCTTATTCACTATAGCACTAGCCTTATTCACGCAGTACCTCGTACGCAAGTGGAGCGGTAGATTACAGAAGAGGATGGGGCCGACATACGTAGGCCCATTCGGCACCCTCCAGCCACTCGCCGACTTGATTAAGCTAGTGCACGCTAAGGAGGAGGTAGTCCACCGCTACAGTATGCCTGGGCTTGCTAAGTTCTTCGGCATCCTCGGTATAGCCGCTGGCATCTCGGCGATGCTATTCTTCCCCCTAAGCCCTCTAAGAATAGTCAGCGACTACGACTACCTGGTATACGTATACCTAGTGAGCATATGGATACCTGTATCCCTCCTCCTAATGTCTCTAGCAATGCCAGGACCCTATACGAGCATCGGTGTATCTAGATTCTTATCGTTCATAACGGTGATGGAGCCAGCATACTTTGCAGCACTGCTCACCCCAATGATCCTAGCTAGCGCTGACTACAAGCCCTTCTACAGTATATACGCTACCTCTATTACCGTGTGGAGGTACTGGGTTAACCCCCTAACGGCCCTACCACTAGTATTAGCGCTAATAGCAGCTATAGTCACTCTACAAGCTAAGGCTATGTTCAACCCATTCAATATCCCCGAAGCAGAGCAGGAGATCATAGCTGGCTTTGAAACAGAGTTCTCAGGCCCTGTACTAGGAATAGCTAGCCTACTACATGACGTAGATGTAGCTGTCACGGCCATATCAATAGTGTACCTACTACTAGGCGGTCCCTACCCATTCCCACACCTCTCCATCCCCGGGATCCTAGTACTCATCGTGAAGTACCTAGCCGTGGTCTTTGTGGCAACAGTAATAAGGAATGCCTTCGGCCGCTACCGGCTAGAACAAGCCCTCTACACGATCTTCAAGTACGCTCTCGTACCATCGCTTATAGCGGCAGTACTGGCAACAATATATGTCTGGATGTAGTACCAATAATACAGCGTCCACGGTACGAGTAGTTCTTGGGGTAAACAGCATTGAACAGAGTAGAGGTTATAGATCTCTACGCTGGCTACAAAGGGGATGCAGTACTTAGAGGACTTACATTAGAGTGGATAGGAATACGGTGATCCTAGGGCCTAACGGAAGCGGGAAGATGACTCTACTAAAAGCAGTGCTTGGATTAGCTGAGATATATAGAGGGAGAATAGTTATTGATGGAGAAGACGTGAGAGGTATATACGGTAAACCCAGGATTCTATCCACAAATCTAGAAGAAGTATACAGGCTTCTCGGACTTAACGCCTTAAAGCTCGTAGAACTTTACACGGACCTAGCCATGGGTGATATAGGGGAAGCTTTACGCTTCATGGAAAGCTTCGGGCCTAGGAAAGAGCTTATAGCTGGGAAGAAGCTATGGGAGCTCTCTCCTGGTCAGAGAAGAGTATTACCATGGCTCTAGCCATTGCATTAAAAGCCAAGTATGTTCTACTGGATGGGCCGCTAAAAGGGCTTGATCCATCGCGTAGAGTCAAAATGCTTAAAGCCGTAGCCGGAGAGACAGAGAGCACCGTAGTATTAGTTACGCATGAGACTCGGGTGCTAAGAATTCTCGGCGAATGGACCGTTTACCTCCTCTTCGAGGGAAGAGCTTACGGCCCAATAGAGGCTTCTAAACTATCGTCGGCAGGCGTAGTTCGGGGAAGAGACGCTAAGGCTCTCATCACAGTAGAGTCTGGACAGGGTGTATTCAGCATTGTACCAAGCGGTGGTAAGTCCGTTACAGAACTTCTTAGCCTAGATAAAGTATACGAGATCCTAGCTGAAGTATAGCTTGAGGAAAGAGTCTTGACCAAGTACCTGCTACATAAGATCTACTCGGTTGTGCTGAAACCAGAGGTACTAGCTTGGTCCATAGGTTTTGTCTTATTCTGGCTCGTTATGTGGATCTATGTATTTGGTAGAGACCTAGTGGAGTACTCTGGAATGCCTTGGTATAGTGATGCTGTCAGGTCGTATGTAGGCCTAGCCTATGGCTCCCTAGGTCTAATCTCTCTTGGAAGCGTAGCTGCAACCCTCACTGATAGTATACAACAGGCATATACTTCTATAAGATACGTG
>QMWW01000039.1 GCA_003661825.1 Thermoprotei archaeon | reverse complement strand
GTGTCTGCAGGGTGCTGGGTAGGTAGGGCGTGATGACCGTCTACCGTGATTAAAAGTATTTAGAAATATTCAGAAGTAACGGTAGACGGGGAACGCTATAACACCTCTCCTGTACTCTATCGATTTTCAGCTGACCTACTGGTTGATGGAAATGTATAGCGAAGGCAAAGTTTATTTTACGCATACAACCACCGTATCCACCGCTTCAGAGATAAAGCTATCTCCTCGTAAGAGCAGCTATGAGTTGGATCTCTACTACTTACGCGGGTAAAAGGGTATTGGTAAATGGACTAAACAAGAAAGAGGAACGACGAACCACTCAGGCCTGTAGTGGAGCTCGTACTCGATCTCGTAGAGAGCCCTCTCAACAATCCAGACGGGGACGTAGAGGAAGTAGAACTTGGTTAATGGCTTGTCTTTATACCCGAATAAGTCGTAGCCTAGTTTTTGCGGAGAAGTCAGATAAGAGTACTTTAGAACAGTGTAGAGAGAGTGTCTCGACGCCCACTCCCATATAAATGGGAACTTCTGCTTAACGATCTTATGCGCTATCGAGTACAGCGGTTTCCCAACAATATTCTTATAGACATCGAAGACTAGGTAGTAGTAGCTAGTAGCCATAGTAGCTAGATCCCTTACTAGCGGTTCTTTCATATAGCGCTCCTCATCCGTTCTCAAAGGCTCTCCCTCGAAATCCGTTATGATGAAGGAGCCGCTTTCCTGCACATACACCATTTGCTTTAAATGCAGATCTTGGTGTGTCCTGCCCTTATACGTGTCAACGAATAGATCTAGGTCGGCAATAGCTCTTTCAACGGCTTCTCTCCTAGCCCTCCCGTTGAAGAAACTTTGCCAATACTCGTAAGCATTTCTAATATGTCCTTTTGATTTCGCTATTAGCTCGTCTAGCCTTTCATTGATCACCCTTATCCTTCTCTCAATCCTCCTATGCCAAGCGCTAATATCGCTTTCTGTAATCGGCTCTAAACCGAAGAAACCAGTTGATTCTCCGGGATTAAGCTTAACGTGCATATCTGCAATTATTCCTCCAAGCTTCAAAGCGTGTTTTAGAAGAAGAGAGTATTGAATGCCGCGTTTCACCCCTTTAGATAAATCGCTAAAATACCCTTTCAGCCTCTCAACGAATGGAGCACCTCCATCTTCGCCCCTCCCAGCTCTCTGAGTTACCAGAGATAGGTATAGCTTCTTACCTTTTAGCACATACGAGTACACTCTGTATAGCTTAGGTATGAAGGCAAAGTTTTCGCGAACCAGTTTTGTCAGCATTAATGGCTCTATGCCTAGCTCGGGCAGGATCCTGTAGCTTTTAACGACTAATTCTAAACCACTGCTAAGCTTGTACCGGGCTACAGCATTCGTTGTTGTCTCGAGATCTACTGGTTCGGCTTCAATCACCTTACCCTCTATTACCGCGAAATCCTCGGCTTTAACGCCATCTATACTATCCATAAGCTCTAGGTACTTTGTAGTGTATTCTGCTTCAACCCAGTACTTACCCCTGTACTTTATCACGCGGTCTGCAAGTTTTTCGGGTACATTATCTATAGGGGCTAGTGGGAGCTGGAAGACATAGTTATCGACACTAAAGAATACAAGGATCCCGTGCTCGGATTCTTCTAGAACATCTACTCTGATCTCCTTCCTAACCCCTCTCCACGGCCACCATCTAATCCTTGGCAGGATCTCTTCAAGCGCTTTGCTTATACCATCTTCCCCCATTACTTCCATCCATTAAGCTATTTTAGCTCTCTCATCAAATTAATTACTTTTTCGAGGTACTCGACTAGATCTCGAGCAGACTTTATCCTACCTTTCTTGACCTCTTCTGCAAGATATAGATCCCCTATATGCTGCTCGATCCACTTAATGAGATCCCCGCTCTTAATGTATACATTAACAGCGTCTTCGGGAATTAGGCCATATTTTATCACTACATAAAGCTGTAGATAGTTCTTAATGGTTATCGGGATTAGTTCCCCACTAATGGGATCAACTGCTCGGTAAGGGGGAGGAGTAGCTCCAGCAATGTTCTTCAAGCTCTTGAGGAGAAGCATGCCTCGGTTGGTTAGGACATACGCATCTATTCCGCTAGCTTTTATCATGCCTTCGCGCTCAAGCAGGCGTAGGTACTTCTTAACGGTATTCACACTTATACCGAGCTTTTTCGCGAGGCTTTCACACCTTAGAACTCCTTTGTCAGCATAGATCAATAGCCTGTAGTGGGCTGTTTTCACCATGTTAACCCAGCTGTTGAAAGGCTATCTGTGACTAGACTCTGTATAGGATAGAACGCTTATAAGCATTTGGCGATCCCAAGGCTTTTAGCTAGGGGCTACCAGTAGCTTCTCGGGATCTATAGTCTTTGTAGCACCTATTAACAGAGCTAGGCTTACTAAAGCTAGTAGTAGTATGTGCATCACTGATCTAACCGGGTCTTCGAAAACATATGCTTGAATAGCTAGGATGCTGTGTACGTAGGGTATAGCATATAGCGGGTACAGTATGTGTGGCGGTAGCTTAATGTAGTCTATCAAGAACCCCGTGAAGAAGAACACCAAGCCAGCGGTTGTAACGATACTTGCAATATTAGATGCGCTCCTAATACCTCTGGTCTTAGTTATGAAAGGTAAAGCTATAGTGATCGTTGAGAGGATCGTGAAGAACGCGGTTACGGCGTGAAGTACGAGCAGTCTATAGTCCACTATAATCCCTATCGCTATGCCATAGACTAAGCCCATAAAGAACATGTATAAGACTAGCCCTGCTGCATCGAATACAGCCGATATAATGCCTAGTATGGTTGCTGCAATCATCTTAGCATAGATAATATGCGATAGCGGAGCTGGAGACACCATGAGGAATTCTATGGTCTTCCTCTCCCTCTCGCCTATGATCCCGTCTATAACGTAGGATGCAGCAGGAGTGACTACGAAGCTTAGAGCTAGCACCAGGATCCTAGCGAATAGGCTTCGTAGCTCTGCTTCAAAGCTGACTCTCTCCCCAACTACGCTAACGAGCTCAGTTAGTGCTTGAACAGGGTTACGGATAGCTTGTAGAGAAGCCGCTACGTTCGCTATTTCTAGCAAAGCAGCGATCTTTGCACGCGACAAGTTGTAGGAGAACGCGGATACCACGCTGTATACTAGAGACTCGGCTCTAGAAGCTGCTTGATACCCTGCCTTCTTATACACTGTTACATGAGCAATTCTATCTAGGCTGGAGGCGTTCTCAGCGAATCCAGGCGGTATGACGACGACGACATCTACCTTAGGATCCCTAACTACTTCTAGAGACTCTGCGAGCGATACATTGTAGCCATAGCTTCTCAGGTAGTGAGTAAGGTTTCCTACAAGCCAGTGCGAGTCAACAGTTAGGCCTAGCTGAGGATCAGTGTATTTGCTCGTATCAAGATCTACTATAGCGACATTTACTGGTTGCTGGGCGATAAGCAGTAGGCTAACTAAGCCAAGGAGGGGGAGCATAGTGAGCGGTAGTAGTATGCTGGTAAATAGCGTTTTCCTATCACGCGATAGATCCAATAGCTCCTTGCCCAAGAGGATCCTGATATACCGTGGAAGCCTAAGCACTTCTGAACTCCTCGATCGCTTTTGTAAAGGCTTCCTCCAAGTTATCTACTCCGTATTCATCGATGATGCTCTTCGGGCTGCCCTCTAGGATTATTCTCCCATTGTACATGAACCCTATTCTATCGCAGAGGTACTCGACTTCTAGCATGTTATGGCTACTGAGTACAACCGATGAACGGGTTTCTCGTACGTATTTCTTTATCACTTCTCTTACATGGACAGATGCATAGACGTCTAGACCGCTTGTAGGCTCGTCTAGGAGAGCTAAACGAGGCTTTCTCATTAAAACTATTGCTAGGAGGAGCCTGCGCTTCATACCCTTACTGTAGTTACCTGCTCTCTCGTAAAGCCTAGAGCCTAGTCCGCTGAGGCTTGCACCATACTCTACTACTTCATCAACATTATTCACACCGTATAGCTCAGCATAGAACTTGAGATGCTCAATACCTTTAAGCCTGCTGTAAACCTCTGCTTCCTCCGGTAAATAACCTACGAGCTTACGTGCTCTGAAAGGCTCTCTTACGGCGTCTACTCCATCTACGGTGATCGAGCCCTTAGAAGGCTTTATTAAACCAGCAATCATTCTCAGCGTAGTTGTTTTACCAGCACCGTTGGGACCTATTAATCCATAGATCTCCCCCTCGTATACAGTGAAGCTGACTCCTCTAACCGCGTATACGCCGCCCTTGTAGGTTTTGTGGACGCTATCTACTACTAGTACTTTCCGCGGCATATCTGTTATCCCACCGTATTACCGAAATACCGTAGTATTACTTGGTATTCAGTAGAGTAAGTATTTTACCGAAACAAAATTCCTTAAATAGCTCGTTAGCTAACTACTCACTACTTGGGTGTTTTAAGGCTTTGTATTCAGAGAGCGAAATACGCGAGAGAGTGCTTAGTTTCCTGGAAAAATATGGAGATAAAGGTTATCTAGTTTTACGTACGGCTCTAGATGTTTCTCTAGACCCAGAAATAGACCATAGGCTCGGAGATTTCAGCTACAAACACGTGGTCTCGAGGCTTAGGAGGATAGGAGTAAACTATGCTCCACACAACCTCCTACGAGTACTAGAGCGTGAATACGGATTAATAGAGAAAACCTATATCTCAACTACGCAGAAATGGTGGAGCTTCGTAGACCTAGAGGCTGTTCGAAGAGCTATACTAGAGTATACGGGTTTGTCTGAGGCAAGCGATCCGAGGCTTAGGCTCTTAATCATAAAGTATAGGAGCATAGAGCCGCAGAGTATTCTCGCTACGCTTAGAAGGCTCTCGGTTAAACCAGCGTTTTCTACCGCTGATAAAGAACTGTTTAAAAGAATAGTGTTCAACGAGTTAGAGAGTGTAGCCGAACTACTAGAGGAGATGATGAAGTACGGAGACGTATTAGAAGAAGAGATCAAGGTATTGAACGAAATACTCTCACTAGCTGAAAAGATCTCTGCACGCATAAGCGGCTTAGCGTTTACCAGGAGAGCAGTGAGGACAGAGTTTGCTAGGGATATGAGAGCTACAAGAGAGGATATTTAAGAGACTAGCTACTTAGAAGAATACACGTGTACTAAGCCATGACAATACTGCACGAAGTAGCCGCTAAGAAGATAGTGCCTCTTCTCAGAGGGGTCCTCGTACACGAGCTCTATAGTAGAGGGTTTAGTCAGAGGAAGATCGCTTACCTACTAGGAGTTACTCAGCCCCAGGTATACAAGTACCTATCCAAACCTATAGACGAGTACTACCACAAAGCGCTTGAGTTAAGGTTAGATACCGATAGGCTAAAGTACTACGTAAAGCTGCTAGCTGATACGCTGGCACAAGATTCCAGCGAGAAATACGTATTACTAGTTAACAGCATAGTTCAGGAGCTAACTCTAGCATATCTGTGTAGAGAACATAAAGAAATGAGAGAACTCTGTAGAACAGGTAGAATCAGTGATCCGTATTTAGAGTATTATAGGGAAAGAGTAGAAAGAATAGTGTCAAGGTATAGGATAGAGAGCTTAGTACCCGAGGTCGGCATAAACATCGTGTACACACCCGTAAAGCCGCGTAGCCCGGTAGACGTTATAGGGCTTACCGGGAGGATCATCAAAGCAGGAAATAGAGCGTTGATCGTCGGCGAGCCCATGTATGGAGGCAGCAGGCATTTGTCGAGGGTTTTGATAATGGCTGCAAAGTACAACAATAGGCGCAGGGTAGCTATGAATACTGCATATGTCAGGAGAGTAGAGAGCCTTAAGCGGATATATCGCGTTGAGTACTGTGGACCACATTCTTCGATAAACGAGTTCTGGGAATCCCTCGAAAAAGTGCTTACACGCTCCCCTGATATTGTGGCCGATCTAGGCGGGTATGGATTAGAGCCCGTAGTATACATCTTAGCCAATAGCTTCGAAGACCTCGAGAACGCTCTTAAGCATATAGCTAGTGATAGAGATTAGCGTTTACCTAGCTAGCCCTCCGTGTACTAAGCAGATGCTTTTATAGTTTAAGTCCTTATAACTAATTCCTAGCTCGAAGACAATGTACAGGAGCTAGAGGGCGGCTTCTATGGGGTTGAAGTATAAGCTCTTGTACCTCGTAATAGACGGTATGGCCGATAGCCTTAGCGACGAAGTAACCACTCTGGAGAAAGCCGAGAAGCCTGGTTTAGACGAGATAGCGAAAATGGGTATATGTGGTGGAATGTACACAGTCAGTAAGGGAGTGGCCCCGGAGAGCGATGAAGCCGTTATATCCATACTAGGATATGATCCTCACAGAGTATATCCGGGAAGAGGAGCCGTCGAAGCACTGGGAGCCGGGCTTACTCTACGCGAAGGCTATGAAGTAGCGTTTCGCGCTAACTTTGCTACAGTAGATTCCTCTACTAAGAAGCTAGTAGACAGACGAGTCGGTAGATCTCTGTCAACTAGCGAAGCACGCGAACTAGCTAGGGCTGTTGATAACATGGACTTAGGTGTACACGATGGATACGCTAGAGTGAAAGCAACTATTGGACACCGCGCAGTAGTAGTCATAGGTAGTAGGAGTAAGAAGCTATCACCCATGGTATCGAATAACGACCCAGCATATGTTAGGAAAGGACTACTGAGTATTGCTGTTCGAAGCTATAAACCAGTTCTTGAAGACATAGAACCGCTAGAAAATACCCCCGAAGCAGAGATAACAGCAGAACTAGCTAATATCTTCACAGAAAAAGCTATGGAGATCCTCAACAAGCACCCTATCAACAAGGCTAGAGTTGAGAAAGGACTACTAGCAGCTAATGCTATACTACTGAGAGACGCTGGTGGAGCTGTTCCAGAGGTAAAGCCTATCGGCGAAAAGTACGGGTGCAGAGTAGCTGTTTTAGCGGAAATGCCGGTTGAGATAGGTATTGGTAGGCTGTTTAAAGCACATACCATAGTGCTTGAGCCGCCAACAGGTGATCCCCGAAGAGACTATAGTCTTAGGCTAGAGAAGACTATGGAAGTACTTAGAGACTACGACATAGCATATGTCCACCTCAAGGGACCCGACGAGCCTGGGCATGATGGGGACCTAGAAGAGAAGAAGAGGAGGATCGAGGCGATCGACAAGTACTACGTACAACCACTTCTAAGCTCGAAACCAGAGGATCTAGCCATACTAGTTACAGCGGATCACGCTACACCTCCTAGTAGGAGGGCGCATACAGACGATCCAGTACCTATAGCATTCTACTCTCCAGACATAGAGCCTGACCATATAGTGAGGTTCACGGAAAAAGATTGCTTAAGAGGGAAACTAGGATTCTACGAACACGGGTGGAAGATGCTACCAAGCATTATAGCAGGGTACTTAAAGCAGTAGGTGGGAACACTATAGTGCTTGGGCCGAAAGGCTAGATAGCGATATTATAGGGCCGGACTAGGATAAGATATGTGTAGAGACCCGTAGCTGGTAGGAGGAGTGAATGTGATACTGTGGCGTAAGAAGAAAATTGAAGAACCACGACCCAGTATCACCGAGGTCTATAGAGAAGCTACTAGGAGGCTTAGAGACAAAGCGCCAGGATACGCTATAAGGCTTGCAGATGAGGGGGATCTCGAGGAAGTACGTGCGATAAATCTAGCGTGTCTACCAGAGAACTACCCTATGTACTTTTTCCGTGATCTACTGAAAAACCACGGGAAAGCATTTTACGTAGCAGAATCCCCGAATAATGTGGTTGTAGGCTACGTTATGTGCCGCATAGAGAGAAAACCAGGTTTCTTCAGGCACTTCTTAGTTAAAAGCGGGCATATTGTCAGCATAGCTGTACTTCGAGAACACCGTAAACGGGGATTGGGATACGCGCTAATGGCCTATGCGCTTAAAAGCCTTTATGAAGAGTATGGATGCGAGGAGACATAGCTCGAGGTTAGAGTATCCAATAAACCCGCTATTAAGCTCTACGAGAAGCTGGGATATAGAGTAGTGAAAGTAGAAGCACGCTACTATCTAGATGGCGAAGATGCCTACGTGATGGCTAGACCCTTACCCTAGCGTTTCACCCAATAAGACCGATTTGAAAACACACAAGAATAGCAATAGCTTTGGAACATGCTATAGAAGGAACAGTTTTACCGAAAGAATAATATGCCTCCTCGTGAAACTGCTGTAAAATAGCTTTGTTTGACCGCAACTCCTACTAAACGGTTAAGGGGGGTTGGGAAATGGGTTCTAGGTAAACAGCAAAGTCGAGAACATCTATATAAGCGTGACCTACAGGCGATAGAACCAGCGAATTCATCGAGTTCTAT
>QMWW01000038.1 GCA_003661825.1 Thermoprotei archaeon | reverse complement strand
GGTAGTACCAGCTAGGATCAAGAGCTTGTCGGGAAGCGATCCCGAGAAGCTCGTAGATGTTATTGAGAAACATGATGCACTGTTAAGCTACTTGACTAAGCCAACGCATAGGTTCTTCACGGCTTTCTCGGTGTTCTCCCATATACCTGATAGAGCTATCGTTAATCAGTACTTCCAGGTAGTACCCCTGCAGAGGCTTAACGAGCAGCCAGAAGTACTGGCTGTCCTAAGCGATCTAACCTGTGATAGTATGGGCGAGTACGGCGACTTCATATCGGCTATCAGCTATGTGGAGAGGCCTGTTTTCACCAAGCTCGACAACAAGCTAATAGGGCTTCCCGGGAAGACTCTGCGCTTACCCGGTATTCCTCTACACATACCAAGGCCTGGGGAGAACTACTATGTTGCTTTCCTAGATACAGGAGCTTACCAGGACAACCTAGCAATGGATCATAACAGCCTTGGGGGGTATCCCGAGATCGTGGTAGATGTTGTTGATGGAAAGCTCGTAGTAAGCCTTATCGAAGATAAAGCTGGCGGCTATAACTACTAAGAACTATGCCTAGCCAGGAATACCCCCTAGCGCACTGCCGCTCCTTCTCCTTAGAGGAAGAACTTATATATTACTTTGTACAGTACTTTAATCTTAAAACTGTTCAAATATTCGAATTAATCGGATAATAGAGTAGTGTTTGGTGCTAAGTAAAGGTGTTAGGATTAGCCAGTTTGCTCGGCTTTCTAGGGTTACCGCGTGTAGCTGCTCTAGCTCTAGCCATATTATTGATCGAGCAAACGCATTTATCGCTAGAGGATCTTGCGCATAGAACGGGATATGCGCGTAGTTGCCTCTCATCTCATCTAAAGAGCCTCGCTGCTAGAGGCCTCGTAGAGATAACGAGAGAAGGTAGGAGGGTTCTCTACAGAGCTAGAGCAGAGAGTATAACTAAGCTCTTAGTAGAACACCTAGCCTCTCTTAGAGCGCTCCTGATCACCGCTTCGCAGAGCCTAGAAAGATCTGATATAAGCTGGCTACTGAAGGGTTTATCTAACGACCTCTCACGGATTATTGGGAAGTTTAGAAGTAGAGGTGGTGTTCATGATTAGTGTACTGAAGCATATAGAGGGAGACGCCATAAACATAGTTGTAGCGTATAGGGGTAAACTAGGTGAACGAGGGCTTAAAGAGCTAGTAGCTCTTAGCAGGCGTGCTGCAGCAAGCACTAGAAAGTACAGGATCGTACTACACGTTTTCAGCGATAGAGATAATCTAGAGTACCTAGAGGATCTCAGACCTTTTATTTTAAACAACGTGGTGTTCTCTATAAGTATTAGGAGCTACGAGCTATCGCGCGAAGCCTTTGCTAAGCTTCTAAAGCTACTAGAGAAGAGTAGATATAGAGCATATGTGCTTTTACAGAGAGATCTAGAAGACCTCGCTAAGGATGTTAGCACTCGTAACCTAGAGCTACACATTATTTAGCTGGAGGCGTAGAGTGTGTACGAGGTAGTTCTTACTACTGATAGAACCATGATGAGTAACCACCACGGCAAGGAATTTCTAGGGTTCCTAGCCACTGGCCCTGCTATAAAGATCCCGGAGAAAATATGGTTTTGGCTCGCTTCCCCCCCAGTAAAAGTAGACGAGCTAGGGAGACCGCGGGAAGCACCATACGGTATAAGGAAAGTCGAAGCTATCCTAGTAGACGCAGGTTTTAAAGCGGCTATCATAGACCCCGATCACCTGTACAAGCACCTGGGTACGATGCAGGTACTCCTACTAGGCCACCACGACTACTTCGCCTATGGACCGCCGAGTAGCGAATGGTGGAGTATAACTGGTAAAGAGCCTATTAACAGGGTTAGCTTCAAAAAGCTAATGGAGAGCCCCGCGGTAAGGAAAGCGAGGGAGAAAGGAGTTAGAATTATAGCTGGAGGCCCGGGTGCGTGGCAGTGGCTTTGGGAGCTAGATCTGTGGAGGAAATGGGGTGTTAATACGGTTATTGAGGGCGAGGTAGAAAGGGTAATAGTCGATTTAGTAGAGAAGGCTCTAAACAAAGAGGACCTACCAGCTTACATATACGTGGGTCCCCATGATTCGCCGAGCATAGACGAGATACCTGTGATCAAAGGCGCTAGCGTTAACGGCTTAGTAGAGATAATGCGTGGCTGTCCACGGGGTTGTAGGTTCTGCAGCGTTACCAACAAGCCCCTTAGGTTCATCCCTATCTCTAAGATAATCGAAGAGGTGAGAGTCAACGTTAGAAACGGCGTTACCGGGGCTATACTGCACAGCGAAGACGTATTGCTATATGGTGGCGAAGGAGTTAAGCCTAGACCAGAGCCTCTAAAGAAGCTTCATGAAGCCGTTACTAAGGAGATAGGAGAAAAAGGTAGTCTTGCTTGGAGCCATGTAAGCTTATCAGCAGTAAAATACGCTGAAGAAGAGTATGGTCTAGTGGGCGACCTGATGGAGAATTACGTATTAACTGGTGAGAGAAGATATATAGGCGTTGAAGTAGGGATAGAGACTGGTAGCCCGGAGCTAGCTAAGAAGATCATGTATGCGAAGTCAGCACCATATCCACCGGAGAAATGGCCGGAGGTAGTCGAAGACGCTTTTTCTATAATGCACGAAAACAGCATTATACCAGCTGCTACACTTATACTTGGTCTCCCAGAAGAGACCTCGGAAGACCTGGTTAAAACGGTTGAGTTGCTAGACAGGCTTAAACCGTATAGGAGTGTCATCATACCAATGTTCTTCGTCCCTATGGGTGCACTTAAAAATAGAGAATGGTTCCTCAGAGATCACATTAAGCCAGAGCACATAGACGTTCTGCTTAAGTGCTTTTACCACACGTTGCACTGGGCTGAGGAAATCATGAAAAAGTACTATATGAAGGAGTTCCATATGTTCCCAGCTAGACTCCTCCTAAGGCTGTTCATGTGGCTCGTTAAGCGGGAGGTAGAGAGAGTAGTAAGCAGGTTAGAATACAGACTTAAACAGTAAAGCAATTATAGGTACTATAGATTCATATACTCTAGCACGACCCTAGTGTCGATTGGTGAGAGAATACATGGGCATCATATACATCACTACGCCGATATACTACCCGAATGCGCCGCCTCATATAGGCCACGCCTATACAACGATTTATGCAGACGTTCTAGCAAGATATCACAGACTAGTGGGGGACGAAGTATTCTTCATGACTGGTAATGATGAGCACGGGTTAAAGCTTCAGAGAGCAGCTGAAGAAAAAGGCGTGGATCCGGAATCCTTCGTAGACGAAATGGCTGGTGTATACATGAGCTACTGGAAAATGCTTGACATAAGCTATGACCGCTTTATAAGAACAACAGAACCCGATCACGAGGAAGTAGTTAAGAAAGCTATCGAAGAGCTGTATAGGAAAGACTTAGTGTACAAAGCCCGGTATAGCGGGTGGTACTGCGTCAACTGCGAGAAGTTCTATAGCGAGAAAGAGTACTCTATAGTCGAAGGCAGACCCCACTGCCCAATACACGGGAAACCCCTTGAGTGGCTTGAAGAAGAGACGTACTACTTTAAGCTCAGCGAGTTCAAAGACTATTTAGTGAATCTCCTAGAGAACACCGACATAGTATATCCCCGCCAGTATGCCGTCGAAGTCCTTAACAGAGTTAAAGAAGAGGGGTTGAAAGACGTATCTGTAGCTAGACCTAGAGAACGTGTGTGGTGGGGCGTAGAGCTACCCTTCGATAGAGAGTATACAGTATATGTTTGGTTCGACGCGTTGCTAAACTATATCAGCGGCATAGGGTACTTGCGGGATACCGAGAAGTTCGATAAGTACTGGGACAGCGTACACCATGTGATAGGAAAGGACATACTGTGGTTCCATACAGCGGTCTGGTTTTCGCTGCTAAAAGCGCTTGATATAAAGCCTCCTAGGAAGCTCATAGTACACGCGTTTCTAATAAACAAAGGCCTCAAGATCGGTAAGAGCGCTGGCAACGTTATAGCCATAGAGGATCTCGTAAACAGGTATCAGGATAGCGATGGAGTACGCTATATCCTGATGAGGGTTTTCAACCTAGGTAAAGACGTCGAGGTATCCACCGAGCTATTCGACTCCATATACAATTCCGAGCTTGCAGACACGTATGGGAACCTTGTTAGGAGAGTAGGGGTTCTAGCAATAAAGAAATCCGGCGGTGTCATCTATAAGCGTAGCCTTGACCAGGAAATAGAGTCTAAGATTAAGGAGGCTGTAGCCAGGTATAGTGACGCCATGGAGAGCTTCGACGTATCTAGTGCAGTGAACGCGGCAATAGAATTGGCGCGGGAAGCTAATGCATTCATAAACAGGGTTAGGCCTTGGGAGAAGTTATCCCCAGACAAAGACCTGTATACTTTGCTAGAGGCTATCAGGATCACCACGTTGATGTTACACCCTATAATACCGCGGGCTACCTCTAGAGTTGCGAGGGCGTTTAGCTTTGAAATAGCTAATCCCTTAGAGTCTAGTCCTTGTAGCGTAGAGAGATACGAGATCAGGGAAGCCCCTATACTGTTTCGCAAGATTCGTGGTAAGTAATTTAATCTCATGTTTAAATAGTACAGTATAGACGCGCCTTCTCTGTAAATAGTTAATTTTAAGTATCCGTGTTAATAAAGCATAGTAGTGAATACATCTCTTAGAGTGGTGTTTACACCTTGGCTCTAGATAGGTATAGGGTTCTCTTCATCGATCCAGGTAGCGAGAAGCACTGGGTTGAAGAGTACAGCTACGACTCCATAACCGGGCCTATAGAGCTTGGAGTAAAGCTACACCTAGAGAGGTTCGGCTCCTGGAAGAAACCAGTATACAGCCCCGATAACGCTTTAGTAATAGGCTCAGGACTATTGGCGGGGACTAAGCTCTACGGTGTACATAGGTTTACAGTAGTATTTCGCAGCCCTCTAACCCGCGGTCTCCACGTAGCGTCTATGGGGGGTGCTAGCTATCAGTTCAGAGTAGGGGTAAACGCTGTAGTTATAACTGGTAAGTCCGATACACCAGCCATAATCCGCATCTACGACGAGGGTGAGGGAGAGCCTTCCGTAGAGTTTACGAGGATAAGCGAGGTAGACTTAATCAATATATGGAGAGGATATGAAGGTGAGAAAGGAGTATACGCTCTACAGAAGTACCTTAGCAGTAGATTCCGCGAATTCTACGAAGACTATGGGGCTAGAACCCTATTAGTAGGGCCTGCATCTAAGTATACGAGCCTGGGAGCACTAGTCTCTATTACTCTGCATCGAGGCGAGATCGACTGGGGTAGCGAGGACTTCGCTGCACGCGGCGGGCCTGGAAGCGTTCTCTACCGTGCACATGGAGTAGCAGCTATCCTCTATGGAGGAGAATACGATAGATCAGCCGATAAGCCGAAAGAGCTACTGGATACTAGGAGCATAAACGAGCTGTTCAGCAAGCTAACCGGTAAGCCCTATGTTACCCAGGTACTAGAGCACGGCGCGAAGTATAGGTACGACCCTAAAGTGGGTAGTGGTGGAACACTAGGCGGCAACTATCCAGCCCTCAAGATATACACTCCAATGTTCAACTGGAACATGATATACCTCCCAGCAGATCTCCGCGAAAAACTGCATGGTTTGATAATGAAGCATATGTGGGAGGTATTCAACAAAGAAGCTATAGAGACTAAGTCGTGGAAAACTTGTGGAGAGCCTTGTCCACTAGCTTGTAAAAAGGTTAGACTCAACAGGTTCAAATCCGACTATGAGCCCTACAACGGGTTAGGACCGATAATTGGGGTATTCGATCTGCATGAGATACAGCGCGTGGTAGAGCTAGTTGATGCCTACGGCTTCGACGCCATTGAAATGGGTAACCTAATAGGCTTCGTATTCGATGCTTTAAGCAAGGGATTGCTCAGACCAGAGGATGTAGGAGTCTCTAGTACACCGTACTTCGACCCCTATGAGTATAAGCTCGACTATAGTAAGCATAACGCCGACTTAGCAGTTCAACTCGTTGAGAATATGACGTGGGGTAGAAATCCGATCCTCAAGCTCATAGGAGACCGTGGTGTTAGAGCTGCAGCTAAGATCCTAGATATACTATATGAAGATAGGGCAAGAGCCACCGGATACCATTTCGTGGATCTCTTGGTATACGCGGTCTTCGGCGAAGAAGGCCATATAACGCCGAACTACTACTGGACCCCTGGCATGATCGCTCCTCTACCAGTACTTGGTAGGTACTGGACTCTGTACAAGGGAGTGTTCACGGATCCCGAGGACTTCGCGGCTAAAGCGTACAGTAGAGCTGTAAAAGAACTCGCTATAGATAATGCATGTATATGTAGATTTCATAGAGGATGGGCTGAACTCGTTCTCGACGACCTGTTTAAGCTCTACGGTGTTGAGGGGTACTCGAGTAGGATGAAGGAAGTCTACAAGAAGATCGTCGAGTACCAGGATCTAGCGGGAGCAGGCCCTGTATATTGGGATTCTAAGAAGCTTAAAGACGTAATGGCTAGTGCTGCAAGCGAGTACAGGAATGAAGAGTGGTTGTCAAAGTTCGCGTTGAACAAGGAAAAGGCCTGTCGCGAGTGGTGGGATAGATTCTACAAAAAGCTCGAAGAACTAGTTAGTAGCTAGGCTCTGCTAAGCCTCTCCGGCTATACTACACGAATTTTTTCCTCCAGCACTACACTACTAGATAGGTAAGCCTTTAATCGCTGAATCCGTAATAATGATCTACATAGGTGCGACCTTTACTAGGTTTTCGGTGTTTAGCTAGTGCTCGTAGATAGATACGGTAGACCAGTAACTCATATGAGGATAAGCGTTACAAACAGGTGCAACCACTACTGCATATTCTGTCACAACGAGGGTATACCTAGAGGTTCTTGTGGAGAAGAGTTGAGCTGGAGAGACTGGGGTTTTGTAGCAGAAGTAGCGGTTAGTCTAGGCATAAAGTACTATAAGCTTACTGGTGGAGAACCCCTCCTAAGAAGCGATATAGCAAGTATTGTTAGAGCTATAAGAGAAGCAGGCGGTTCTGTATCAATAGTTACAAACGGATCCTTCCTAGAAAGGCGTGCTAGCGAGCTGGCCGATGCTGGAGTAGAGCGTGTAAACGTGAGTCTGCATAGCCTGAACCCAGAGAGATTTGCTAGGATTACTAGCGGCGATCTAGGCAGGGTTCTCAGTGGTATAGAGTTTGCTCTAAACTATGGTATCCCGCTGAAAATAGACTATGTAGTGCTAGCATGGAATCTCGACGAGTATAGGGACATAATAGGATATGCCGAGGAGAAAGGAGTTGACCTAAACGTTATAGAGCTTATACCGCTTGGTATGAGTGTTAGCGAGTGGCGTAGACTACACGTAAGCCTCGACCCTATAGTAGAGTACCTCGAGGAGAAGAGTAGCGCTAAGTACATCAAGGAGTTTCAGTCGAGGCCTACCTACAGGCTTCCATCTGGAATAGAGGTTACAGTAGTTAGGGGTTTCTGTAACCCAGAGCTTTGTATGAAGTGTACTAGGCTCAGACTAACCCCTGACGGCTTTATCAAAACCTGTATATACAGGGTTGCAGATGCCATTAATGCCCGTAAACACATTGTTGAGCGAGACTATGAAGCATTTAAGAACGATATCGCTAGAGCGGTTAGTCTCCGAGAACCCTTCTTTAAACCTGGAGCTAAGTACAGCGTTGAAGAACTATACGGTAAGCTACGCTAAAACCCGCATAGCTCTATACGCTTTTCTCTATCTCCGGCATAGAATACATTAATAGTCCTCGCACCCTTACTACTACGTGGTGTAGCTGCAGTTGAGCATGGTTGATATAACTAGCAAGGAAGCTGTGTATAGAGAAGCTGTTGCTGAAGGAGTTATTAGGCTTAGACCAAGCACTGTTAAGAGGATTATGGAGGGTAGGGTGGAGAAAGGCGATACGCTATCTATCTCTAGAGTAGCCGCTATACAAGCTGTCAAGAAGACTCCGGATATCCTGCCTCTCTGCCATAACATACCTATAACCCACGTCGACGTAAACTACGAGTTCATTGGAGAGGATAGAGTTAAAGTAGTTGTGAGAGTCAAGACAACCGCTAAAACTGGTGTAGAGATGGAGGCTTTAACCGGGGTATCTATTGCTCTGCTGAATATATGGGATATGGTTAAGAAGTACGAGAAAGACGAGAGAGGCCAGTACCCGGATACGAGAATTGAGCATATAAGAGTTCTGTCTAAGATAAAAGGTAAGTAGGTGATGAACGCGTCCTAGACAGATTGGTGAAGAAGGTCGCGGGTCTGAGCAACTAGCGGTACCCATGCTTATTAGTGTGTACTCTACATGGGTTATGGTATAGCTATGTGTTGCTTGTCTGGGTGTTGCTAGTT
>QMWW01000037.1 GCA_003661825.1 Thermoprotei archaeon | reverse complement strand
CGGTTGATATAGAGAAGACGCAGGATCCAGGGTTAAAATGCATTAACGGCTTCTTCTCTATAGGATCAGGGTTTGCTGCCGTGAGTATACCGTAGACTAGAGTGTAGAGCTTTCCATTACTGTTGTATCTAACGCCGCACGCTCCGTAAGCGCTAGGCTCTATAACGCACCTTCTAAAGCAGAGATTACACTTAACTCTCTTACCATCTATGCTCTCCCAGAAACTAGCTTCTCTAACACCTGGTCCTTCGAGAACGCTTTCTCCTTTAGGCATTTCCCAGCCCATTAAACCGTTTTACCCAGTTCTCTAGAGTAATCAAGGCCCCCTTAAATGAATATGCTTTAAGCGGTTGATGCCTTGAAGTACGGTTTAAACGGTATGATATCAGGCATTGTGAGTAAACCCGGTCCATACAAGTCGATTTTCTCGGCTATACTGAGAAGGACCGCCGCTGTCCCCTGGTCGCCGGGTGTTCCACGGCTCCTCCAAACTATGCTGTAGTCTTCAGACTCTACCACTATCTCCTCGTATTCTTCGGCACCAACATAGGCGTAGAGCTCCAGCCTAATAACCTCTCTTCCATTAACGTAGCCTACACCGTAGCCTTTAATACCGCTTACTCTACCCTTCTCAACTACTACACCGTTTCTCTCTATCCTTTCATCCGCTACAATCAGTTCTTGGTGTTCAACCACGCTCGTAAGGCTTAGTTTACCTGCATCAGCTATCAAATACACTGATTCAGCGTAACCTACGTGGCCTGTTAGCTCTCCTCTACCCATTTTCTCCTTTACTTCTCCGGGCTCTCTACCTATACCCAGCTTTCTCCTAAACGGTTCCCTCCTCTTACTCGCATCTATACTTCTAACGGCTTTTACCCTCTCTACGCTGACTGCGGAGGAAGCTATAACTGCTACAAGCGTATCCATTATAAAGCCCGGGTTTATACCGGTTCCTAGTACAGTCACTGACCTAAGCCTAGCTCTTTCGTCGAGTGCACGGGCTAGAACGGGGTATCTGTAGTAGGGGTATGCTAGGGTTTCACAAGTAGATACGACGTTTAGCCCTAGGTCTATGATGCTGACTAGCTGTGGATACACTCTATCTAGGTAGGAGCCTGTTGCGTGTAGCACTACATCAGCATCTAGTAGAGCCTGCGGATCAGGCGATACTGATACTCCGTAATCACTATCTAGCCCGAGGATAGAGCCTATGTCTCTACCGAGGATCTTTTCATCTATATCGACTACCCCGATTATCTCGTGTCCTCTCTCAATAGCTGCTTTTGCTAGGAGCTTGCCTATAGCGCCGAAGCCGTATATTCCTACTAGCAAGGATTTACACCAGATACAAGAGTATATCGTTCTATTCGGAAAAACATTATTCTCTTTAAGGAGGCAGAGACATGAGAATACTGTTGAGGTGTATACGTAGCTATGGATGTATACGTTGCACCCGGGATCAGTTACGCTAGCGAGGCAAAGAGGCTATCAAGCTATCTAGGAGCTACGTATCTAGAGGTAAGACACAAGGTATTCCCGGATGGCGAGAGATACCTTAGGATAGAGGGGTCGAGTAGAGTAGACGGTAAACCCGTTGTAGTCGTAAACACTATGTTTCCTAACCAGAACGATTCGTTCATAGAGACGCTGATGCTTATAAACGCTGCTAAGAAAGCAGGTGCTTCGAAGATAGTGACGTTCATACCCTACCTAGCATATGCCAGACAGGATAAAGTGTTTCTAGAAGGAGAGCCTATATCAGCAGAAGTAGTTGTTAAAGCTATTAGGAACGTTGGCGGCGACTGCCTAGTAGTAGTAGATGCTCATAGCGAGAAAGTACTGAGATTCTTTGGTACCTGTACCGTAAACCTCTTGGTATTCGATAAACTCGTTGAAAAAGCTCTACAGCACACCAATAACCCGGTGATAATAGCTCCTGATGAAGGAGCTCTACATAGAGCTGAGTATGCAGCTAAAAAGCTAGGCTTAGACTACGACTACCTAGTTAAGCATAGAGATAGAGAAACAGGCTCTATCAGGATAGAGCCTAAGGAGATCAGCGTTAAGGAGAGAGACGTTATCATAGTAGACGATATAATAAGCACTGGTGGAACAATAGCTGAAGCCGCTAAGATGATCCTATCGCAGGGAGCTAGGAGGATAGTAGTAGCTGCTTCACACGGACTCCTAGTTGGAGGCGCTCTAGAGAAGATGAGGAAAGCAGGTATCTATAGAGTATATCTAGCTAATACTCTAGGAGTAAAGTACGACGACCCACTAATAGAGTACGTAGACATACTCGACGTTGCAGCTAACGCTATTAGGAGCCTACTAGGCATGGGATAGAGGAGTTGAAAGTATACTACGTAGTAAAGGGGTGGAGCGAGGAACTAGGTATAGCCGAGCTCAAAGCTCTACTAGAAACGTATGGAGAGAACACCAGAGAGCTTAAATGCTATACAATGATATGCGTAGCCGATACAAGCAGTCTGGATAATCTATACAGAGTAGCTAGAAGAGCAAGCAGTATTAGAGAGGTAGGTCTCCTCCTCGGAGTAGACAATCCATACGAGCCAGAGCTCCCATTCCTAGATAGAGCCCTAGAATTCGTAGATAGGGTTAGATGGATCAAGCCAAGCGTATTCAGGTATACTGAGCGTGAAGCTGTAGTAAAGTACACAGAAGAAGTAAGCAGAGCTCTAAGCCTACCAACTAGCTTTAAGCCAGCAAGCTATCTTCACCTAATGTTTAGCGAAGGCCTAGTTTTCGTAGGATACCCACTAGCAGAGCAAGATAGGAAAAGCATTGCTGCACATAAGCCGTCTGCTCGCCCCTTCTTCAGAAGCATCGCTCTACCACCACAGTTCTCGAGGCTACTAGTGAACCTGGCGCGCGTAAAGGAGGGAGATACGCTACTAGACCCCTTCGTGGGTACCGGGAGTATACTGATCGAAGCGGGGTCTATGGGGATCCGGGGTATAGGCGTAGACATTGATTGGAAGCTAGCGCTAGGGGCTAGGACTAACCTAGAGTACTATGGATTGAAGAACCAGGTTGTCATCCTCGGAGACTCGACTACTCTAGAGTATGTCTCGATCGATGGGGTGGCAACGGATCCACCCTATGGAAGAGCCGCAAGCACGCATGGAGCCGAGCTTAGAGATGTGTACAGCGGGTTTATACTAAGGTCTAGCAGGTCCGTGAAGAGGGGAGGATACATAGTGTTCATGTCCCCTCTAGCTCTAGAGGATTTTGTAGATGAAGAAATATGTAGAAGCGGGTTAGTCGTTAAAGGCAAGCACTACATGTATGTACATGGAGGGCTAACTAGGATGGTATACGAGGTCTACAAGCCGTGAATACGAAGATCTACATGCTTGGAACAGGGACAGCAGTACCCATTAGAAGAGCACTGCCATGCATAGCCTTAAGGATAGACTCCGATATCTACCTCTTCGACGTAGGCGAGGGATGCCAGCAGAGAATGATAAAGTGTGGACTAAGCCCTGTGAAGACTAAAGGAATATTTATCACACACCTACACGGAGACCACTACCTAGGGGTTTTCGGCCTCCTCCAGTCAATGAGGCTCCTCGAGAAGAAGACCGAACTAGTGCTAGTCGCGCCGCACGAGCTGATAGAGCTAATAGAGAACATGATCCATAGCGGCATGATTAGGCTCGATTTCGAATACGATCTCAGAGAA
Organism: Thermoprotei archaeon; assembly: GCA_003661825.1. Taxonomy (GTDB): domain Archaea; phylum Thermoproteota; class Thermoprotei_A; order Sulfolobales; family Desulfurococcaceae; genus QMWW01. The sequence goes on along the minus strand of QMWW01000037.1, from coordinate 5,041 downwards.
ATAGGCGAAGGGGAAGTCTATAGAAATAACAAGCTATCGGTAGCAGCTTATAGAGTGAAGCATGGCATACCTTCATATGGATACATTATAAGGATCAAGGAGGCATATACAGTAGTATATACTGGTGACACAGTACCTATAGAGAAAACCGTAGAAGTAGCTGATAGGGCACATCTACTAATCCATGAATCCACGTTTGTAACAGCTGATCGAGATGAAGCCTATAAACAACTGCACTCCACCGCTGGAGATGCCGCTAAGATAGCTAGTGCTGCTAAAGTTAGAAAGCTGGTGCTAACCCATATAAGCCCGCGGTACAGCGATCAGTCCGAGGTACTATACGATGCGTACAGGTACTTCAAGAACGTAGTAGTAGCTGAAGACTACATGACGATCTACATCTAGCTCTCTAGAGCTAGGGGCGGGAGCGGGTACCTCTACGCTTCTGCCTATGCTCTGGAGCAAGCCAGTTTATGATCTCATATGGGTTATCGTGCTCGATCTCTATCCTAATAGCGCCTAGCGGAGACTCTCTATCGCTATCTATGAGGGATATCTTACCCATATACGCTGCTTGTTTATGCAGTAGTATGGTGATCGCGTTGCCGCGCTTATTCTTTAACAAGTAGCTACGCACAGCAGGTGCTATTTGTCCAGCTCTTACGAGGTTATACATCTTGTTTAGAGATGAGCGGGAGTTCGAGAACCCCTCTACTCTATAGTATCCCTTCCCTTCTTCAACCACTACTACTTCTCCGTTGAACACGTTTAAGACGGCTTCTCTAACTTTCTCGGGGTCCTCGGTTGGCTTAGCATATGCTAATACTCTGATCCTCACCGCCTACCACCTAGTATGGTCTCTAGAGTCTTCCTGATCTCTCTTTTAGCATCCTCTACACTGGCTTCGTTGACGATTATATAGTCTGCGAGAGCAATTACTTCTCCTATTCCAAAATCGAGCTCTATCCTATCTCTCTTCACGAATTCCTCCCAGCTACCGGGATCTCCTTCTCTACCTCTTTTCAGCAACCTCGCGAACCTCGTACGGGGAGAGGCGTGTACAGCTACTATGACTGTATCGCCGTGTTTGCTGAAGTACTCTACTTCGTGCAGGCTACGGACTCCATCGATGACAACGGCTTCTGCTTTCTTATCTATTCTCTCCATAGTCTTTACAGCTACGTAGTCTAATCCATATGCTTCGCGCAACTCTCTAGAAGTCTTGAGGAGTATAGCCGGTGTGATAGAGCCATAGCGTTTAACCGCTTCCTCCCGCACAACGTCCCCCATTGTATAGGTTGGTAGATTGAACTCGTTTCTCGCGACCTCGACTACTAGGCTCTTACCAGCCCCTGGCATCCCTACTACTAGTATTAGGAGCAATACCGTACACCACGGGTACAGCGCGGTTTTTGCTTACGACTATACCTTATACTGGAATAAGGGTTAATAGCTTGCACAGTATTAGACTCTAGTAGTCCGTAGTGGAGGTAGCCTGGTACAATGCCTTCACCTGAGCTAAGAGTGTTTGTTGCAATAGACATTCCTAGTAGCGAAGTACTGAGTAATTTGAGTAGAGCTAGAGACCTGCTAGTTGAAACAGGAGCGGACCTCAAGCCAGTAGCTACTGAGAACCTACATCTAACGATAAGGTTTATCGGCGAAGTACCGATCAAGATCGTTAACGAGATATGCAGGGGTTTGTCAAACCTTGTTTTTAAGCCGTTCAAGATCAGGGTGAGCGGTATAGGAGTGTTTCCCAGCATAGCTAGGCCGAGGGTTATATGGGCTGGCGTTTCAGAAGGGGTTAGAGAGCTCGTACAGATACACGACGAGGTTAACGCTGTACTGGCTAAGCTCGGTATGCCTCCCGAACGCGAAAAGTTCGTACCACACGTTACTCTAGCAAGAGTAAGGAGTAGTAGAAACCTCTCCAGACTAGTTAAAGTGATTAACAGTATTATAAGTATGGAGTTCGGAGAGTTCGTTGTAGACAGAGTTACACTTAAGAAGAGCACTCTAACTCCCAGCGGACCTATATACAACGATGTATGCAGCGTGAAGGCTAAGGAGCAATGAAGCTAACAGAGCTAGAACTAGAGGTACTTAGAGAGATCAAGCCTAAACCCGAAGAGTACGAACTATTGCATAGAGCGTTCAACAGGGTTAGAGAAGCAGTAGCGAGAGAGTTGGAGAGACAAGGTATTGAAGCAGAAGTAACTGTTCAAGGCAGTTTAGCACACGATACCTGGCTCAGCGGCGACCGAGACATAGATGTCTTCGTTCTGTTCCCAAAAACTACGCCTATCGAAGAACTCAGGGGAAAGTACTTCCAGGTACTGGTAAACGCTGTAGCTAGCATAGGGGAATACGAGCTTAGATACGCCGAGCACCCATACGTTAGAGTACACGTCAACGGCGTTGAAGCCGACATAGTTCCTGCATACAAGCTGGATTCGCCTAGCGAGGTTAGAACAGCTGTAGACCGTACACCCTTCCACACAGAATACGTTAACTCCAAGCTGACTAACGAACTCAGAGACCACGTAAGGTTGCTTAAGAAGTTCATGAAATCAATAGGAGTGTATGGAGCCGAGATCAGGGTTAAGGGGTTTTCCGGATATGCCGTAGAACTACTAGTTATAGCCTACGGGGGATTTAGAGAAGCTATTAAAGAGATCAGTACATGGAAACCCCCGGTATACATAAACACTCTTGGAGACAGGGAGAAGTTTGCAGAGGTAGCGAAGAAGCTGAGAGAGAAGTACCCCGAATCAGTAGTATATGCTCCCGACCCCGTAGATCCCATGAGGAACACTATGGCAAGCGTATCTAGGGAGAGCCTGGCGAAGATCGTGATTGCTGCTAACTGCTACTTGAACAACCCGTCGAGAGAGTACTTTGTAGAGAAGGCGAGGACCGCGCCTGTAGCCGAGCTATTGAGGAGCATTAGAGATAGGTGTATAGTGCTACTGGAGCTAGGTATAGCTAACGCTATACCCCCGGATACTCTATGGGGAGAGCTCTATAGGATAGCTGACCGCGTCTCAAAGGTTCTAGCAAACCACGAGTTCTACGTACTAGACTATAGTGTGTGGAGCGATGAGAAAACCATGGCAGTAATAGCTTTAGAGATTGATTCGTGTAGCAAAACCTATCCAAGACTCTACCGAGGACCTAGCTTCTGGATACGTGGAAGAGCTATGGATTTTATAAAGAAGCATATTGAGAGGAATAGCTATGGTCCATGGATCAGTAGGAGAGGAGAACTACTATCGCTTAGTAAGAGGAAGTACAGCAACGTAATAGACCTACTTATTGATAGGACTTGGGAGTACCTAGTAGCACCGCACTTCAAGAACGCTAAGCCGTTGATCTACGCTTTAGACGGAGAAGCATTAACGCGGATAACGAGTAATAGGGAGGTACACTCTTGGATAACAGAGTTTATACTGAAGAGGCCGGACTGGATGGAGAAGTGCATAGACTAAGCGTTGAAGACGACTATACAGCGTTTGCACTATGCTATCCACACCCTAGGTGTAGAGAGCTGGAGAGGAGAGTAGAGGCACTACTAAGCGATGGATTCACCAGCCTAGTCGAGTATGGGAGAAGCATTCTAAACTATAGAGTTGTTGGGAAAGGGTATGCATCTATAGCTGTTCTCGCCTGGAACAAGTACTACGGCTTAGGACTCCTAAAGATCAGGAGGCTTGATAGCCGTAGAGAGAGCTTCGAATACGAGGGTATGATCCTAGACTACCTGGATAAAACCGGGTATACGCCTACTCTGTACCTATGGCATAGAGACTACATATTCATGGAGTACCTGCATAGATGTATAGGCATAGATAAAGCGCTGGATCAGTGTATCGAGGGTAGAGATAGAGAATGCTTGAAGAAAATAGTGAAGAGAACTGTAAGAGCCCTATACCTCTTCGATAAACTAGGAGTAGATCACGGAGAACTCAATAGACCCTACGAGCACATACTGTGGTGTAGTGGAGAAGTAAAAGTGATTGATTGGGAGAGCAGTAGGTTGCGTAGTAAGTGCCATAACCTAACTTCTTTCATCTCATACCTAGTCTATAGGTACAGGTTTAGACGCGAAGCTATGGAGCTACTTGGCATAGAGCTCGAAGAAGTGATCCACACTCTTAGGCTGTATAAGAAAAGCCCTTCAATAAAGTATGTGTTGCAGCTGCTCGGAGACTAGGCTGTAACAGCTTGTTCACTAACTTCCTGCCTCCCAGGCGCTTTAACCGCTATAGCTGCTTCGATGAGGCGCTTCTTCGGAGCTATAGCCTCTATCACTATATCCTCTATCGATGGGATCGCTAGCTCGCTTTTACAGTTAGGGCAAACACCGTAGACCCTCCTTATCTCTTCTGGTGTAGGTACGCCGTAGTAGTCCTGGCCTACGTGCTCGAACTTCCAGAGCACAAATCCGCACTTTCTACACACGTATCTCACTGGCACTTCTCAACCCCACTAATTGAAGTAACCGCGGCGTACTAGTTATAATCACCCGCTAATAATACTTTAATCATGCATTGGAAGATGCTAGTAACCCCCTTTTAGTAGGATACTGTATCTTTATTTAATTGATTAAATAAGTAGTACCAGCTTACTTCTTTATAAGATAGTGGAAGCCGCTAGATGTAAAAGTATAAAATTCTACTACAAACTACTCTACTATACTGGATACTTGGAGGCCGGGTTTAAGAGGGGCCGTAGTCTAGCCTGGCTAGGATGCCGGCCTGGGGGGATACCCCGCAGACCAAGGGTTCGCAGAGCGCCGGTGATCCCGGGTTCAAATCCCGGCGGCCCCATCTCTCAACTACTCCGTTTCTCCATAGGCGATCTGAGCTTTGCTAAGAACTCCTCTCTACTAACTACGTATCTTTCGTGGGAGCTTTAGCTTTAAACAGGATCCTCCTACCTCTAACTTCTACAATAGTTGTTTCAACTAGTACCTTGGCTCCGCGTGGAGCGGGGTTTACGTGTTTTATGTTGACAGCCGTGCCTACTGTAGTGCATT
>QMWW01000036.1 GCA_003661825.1 Thermoprotei archaeon | reverse complement strand
GCTATATAGCTTCTTTAACTTCGAAAAGTCTTCTTCAAGCTCTGGCCGTAGCTTTGGGTAGTAAAGAGCTGCTGCTGGGTGGTATGTAGCTATAAGCTTTGTTTTAACCCCGAATAGCACCGCATCAAATACTCTGCCATGCATCGAACCCATATTCCTCCACTTAAGGCCAGCGCTCTCGAATAAGAACTTAGCTGCATGTCTACCTAGAGCTACAATTATCGCTGGTTTTATCAACTGTATCTGCTTAGTTAGGTAAGGAGAACACGCAGATATCTCGTCTTCCTCCGGATCCCGGTTATTTGGAGGTCTACACTTCACGACGTTGGTAATGTATACTTCCTCTCTCTTCAACCCTATAGACTCTATTAGCTGCGTCAACAGCTTACCCGCAGCTCCAACAAATGGTCTCCCAGTGGCATCTTCCCGAGCACCCGGCGCTTCACCTATGAACATGATTTTAGCGTGAGGATTACCCTCGCCTGGTACAGGGTTCCTCCTATACTTACTGAGCCTGCACTTGCTACACCTCTTTATATCATCTATAAGCTTGCTCCACTCACTTGAAGACATACTACCTGCTCCCCAATAATAAGAGAGAAGAGGATAGCGTAATAACGTATTGCCTAGATCACGTTGGCTGGGATTGAATCGGGATCGATGCAATGGTAAGACGTTTAAATCCATAACATAGTAATTGATACGATGGCGGTAGTATAGTGCTCAGCAGAGGCTTTAGGCTAGTAGTAGGGTCTACGGAATGGTTACCAAGATATTTGTTACCACTAATGTCGGCGAGCTACTAGGCGTGAAGCGTGTGCTTGATAAAGTGGTAAAGCCTAGTGAACTCTACAGAGCTGTAAACGAGTGCGGTGATGACGTACTTGTCCTTCTAGACTTTCTATACCCGTATGTTAGAGAGATAGAGGAAGCAATAAAGAGGCAAGAATCTAGGAATAGAGTACTCCTAATCAAGCTCAGAGCAGGAGCTATAGCGAGGTTTGTTCTAAGCATAACGAGGAATCCGCTCCATAGGCTTACAGAGGATAGACTCGCCATAGGGCTTTACATCCCTAGATCCTGGTGTAGCGCGGGGTATGCGTTAAGCGATAACGCTGTAGACATATACATTGATGTTTCACGGAGAGATAGAATAAGGCTAATAAGCGCTAGACTCCCACAGTACGTAGCATCGCTGCTTATAGAACCCTTTAGAGTACTGAGGTTTGGAACAGTAGGATTCACCGGTTTCCTAGTAAACCTCCTAGTACTATACACTACTAGAGACCTGCTAGCATACTATGCAGGTAAAGAGCTAGGTACAGCGCTAGCAACTGTTCTCAGCTTTGAGGTTAGTCTCACGTGGAACTTCCTACTCCACGAAGCGTGGACTTTCAAGGACCTAGGTCTTCCTCGTCACGCGCTAATCCGCGTTATACGCTGGATTAAGTATCACGTAGGATCTATGGGGAGCATGTTCACACAGGTCTCCGTAGTCACCATGTTGTCTGGCTATATGGACTATCCGCTCTATCTCTCCCTATTCATAGGAGTACTGCTTGGATTAATAGTTAACTACTTGTTAAGCAGATTCTTCGCCTGGAGGAAATAGTTAATATTCCTATTTACCTAATACATGATTAAATACATGATTAAAACTCGGGTCTCAAACGAGTAGTCTACGGCGATCAATATGGGTCTAAAACACGGTAAATACATATACGTGAAGCGCGATGATGGATGGTACGTTAAGGTTAGAGTACTGAATATAAGGTTTAAGAAGAAGGGTAAGAGCAAGTACGAGTTCGACATAAACGATCCAGATAAGTACATAGTCTTATCAGTTAAGACAAAAAAGCCCCCTATTAAGGCATACATAGTGAACGAAGAAGACCTACCCGAACGGGTTAGAGAGAGGCTTAGCACTGTATAGCTCAGTACGTTATACTACTGGTGAAGGGTATTGGGGATCACAGAGATCCTAAGCAACCTTAGAAAGGTATTTGAGAAAGTACTGGTAGAAGATGAGGGTAGGTTCTACCTAGTTACAATATATAGCGGGGGCAAACCCGAGTACGTACTATGCTTACCTAGAACTGCTGAATATTTATATGGTAAAGTAGATTTAGTTGAGAGAGCTCAAACGCTTAGGTGTCTCGACCTCCTGTACTCTCCTACTGGCTTATACGTCTTCGCTAAAGACACCAGCGAGTTCTTGGAAAAGCTGAAGGAGAAAATGGAGGTTCTAGCCTAGATGCGTAAGTACAAGTACCTGCTAGTAGACCTAGACGGTGTTATATGGCGCGGCGAGAAACCTATCAAGAAAAACGTAGAAGCACTCATAGACATAGCTGAGAAGGGAGTTGAGATATACTACATAACAAATAATTCAACGAGATCTAGAGTAGAATATGTTGATAGGCTTAAGAGATTCGGTATATCGACAGATGCCGAACACGTAGTTAATACTGCATACCTAGCCGCTCACTATGTTCTAGGAGCTGGTGGAGAAAAAGTGTTCATAATAGGCGAAGCAGGAATGTACTATGAAGCCTCTATAGCGGGCTTAGTACCAGTTACCATAGGCAGTAGCGCTGAGTACGTAATCGTAGGGCTAGACCGCTTCCTAACATACAGTAAAGTAGCATATGCAACTAAGCTCATAAGAATGGGGGCTAGATTCATCGCAACCAATGCCGACAACGTCTACCCCGTAGAGGAGGGCTTCGACCCCGGTGCTGGCAGTATAATCTCTATGATCAGAGAAGTCGTTGGCAGAGATCCCGACATCGTTATCGGAAAACCCAATCCATGGATTCTCGATTTCCTAGCCGAAAGACACGGAGTAGAACTAGATAGAGCACTAGTCGTGGGCGATAGGATCGATACTGATGTGAGGATGGGTGCAGCTAGAGGAGTAGACACTCTCTTCCTGCTAACCGGGGTCGGCGAGATCAACGATATAGAGAGATATGGTTTAAAACCTACATATGTTGCCAGGGATCTCGCCGAGTTCTACAGAGAGTGTAGAGAGTGTTTCGAGGATTCGTAGATGTTGTAGATCTCTACTTCTACTTCTCCGTCTTCGAGAACAGCTATTCCATAAAAACCTCTTGCTAGAGGGCCTGGATTAACCACCACTGTATAGCCGATCCTCTTGTAGCCACTGTACTCGTGGAGGTGTCCTGTGATCCACAGCAGTGCACCGTGTTTATCAATGAATTCTCTAAGTACACGGGATCCAACATGTATACCCCCTATCTCATCCATTACTCCGTGTATAGGAGCATGTGTAACCATTACTAGCTTCTCCTTATCTATATCCCAGAGAGGCTCTAGATATTTAGCTAGCTCTTCTTCGCTCCACTCTATGAAGGTACCAAAGGGGGTAATGTTGCTTCCACCTATCCCGTAGAACCTATAGCCCTGTACTTCAAACACTCTACCGTGTATGTTGTATACCCCTTTTTCACCGAGATCACGTGTTTCCAGGAGATCTGGATGGTCGCAGTTACCGGGTACAAATAGCACTGTCTCAATACTACTAGATATGAGTTTCAGTACTGAAACAGCGTCCTCTAGGCCGGAGAAATGCGTTAGATCGCCAGCAACTACTGCTACTTCGATATCAAGCGTTCTAGTAACTTTAACTACTTCTCTCAGCGGATATAGGTGTCCGTGGATATCGGATAGTAGCAGGAGCTTTACCACGGAGTACCGCCTCGCTCACTTATACAATAATACAGCTATTTTCTGAGAAAAGTTATTAACAACTAATCATTAAGAAGTTTCATAGAGTATTTGCCGAGGATTAGCGATGAAGAACCCGAATATACTACGGAGACTTGAATTCAGCTTCTTCAAGATATTAGTTAACAACGAGAGAGTATCTACTAGTACAGGACACGAGTATAATACCCACCACGTATACCTTGTGGGATTCAGCAAAGCACGCCTAAAGCTATATAGTAGCAGCGTTAAGGGAGAGATAGAGTATATGAGCGAGCCTAAACTAAGTATTGATGAAGACGTATTCCACGCAGTAGTTGGCAGAGAACCCGAGGTAAAGCGTAGTATAAGCGAAGAGTACATCTCGCGCAGCAAGATATTCGCTGGTACGTCCATGCCGTTTATCCTTAGAATACAGGAAGACGGCGAATACTTAGTTACGGTGAATAACAAGCACTACATGAAAGGAGAGAAAATAGGGCTAGAAGTTATTGGTGGTGATAGCAGCATCTTAAACCTCTTAATATATCCGATAAAAATCATGTGGATCTACATGCCTAGAGCTAGGTTTAAGTTAGAAGACGAAAACGGTTCTTTAGATATACGTATTTCTAAGCCCTAGAACTCGTACAGAGGATCTTTCTTCATCCAAGGGAATCGGGGAATAGGTGGAAACACCCGCTTATGCCTGCTCTTCCTATGCATCTCTACCACTTTATCCACAATATCTCGCGGTATACCGGTATACTTCGGTACAAGAGAAGGATCTATGCCTCTATCAACTATAGAGTACAGCACTAGATCTATCTCTTCGTACTTAATACCGAGCTCTTCCTCAGCTAGATGACCTAACCAGAAACCGGGGCTACTGGGTTTATTAACAATCTTGCTAGGTAGGCCTAAGTGCATAGCTAACCTACGCACTTGTGTCTTATACAACGAGCCTATAGGGAGAATATCTACGCCTCCATCACCGTATTTCGTGTAGTACCCTATCAGTAGCTCGCTCCGATCCCCAGTTCCAGTCACTAAAGCCTTATACCTATTAGCATAGTAGTACAGTAGGGTCATCCTTATACGAGCCCTAAGGTTTCCATTGGATATCAAGTCTTCGCGGCTGAAGAAGGGGATTGAGCTAAACGAATCAAAAATACCGCTTATAGTAACCACGTAGTACTCTACCCCATACTTTCCCGCTAGCTCTATCGCGTCGTTGACATCTTCTCTCCTAGTAACCCTGGGGTCAGGCATTATTAGCGCTACTACTTTGCTTTCACCAAGAGCTCTGACTAGCAGGTCTAGAACAGTAGTCGAGTCTAATCCTCCGCTTAAACCTACAACAGCCTTGTCTACTCCGGCTTGACTCACTCTTTCCCTGATAAAGCTAGTTATGAGTTCTTCGACTTCATTATAGGGTAGAGATAGGAGCTGGTTAAGCGTAATACGCTCCTCCATTTCTACCACTAAGCAGTTGTATATTGCCCTCTAGTTTTCACTCTAACTCTCTGGTTTAGAGCAAGATTCTCTATACTCTCTGCTGAGGTCCCTCTCGTATATGCTTCCTAACGGTGCTTTCTCCTTGAACGCTCTGCCCTCGTATCTGTAGATACGGGTATCTGGTTCAAGCCAGCAATCTGGTTGAAGCCCCGCTTTAAGACATGTTTCGGCGAGAAATGTCTCGGTATCCCAGCAGTACTCTACGGGAACTATGGGGAGCAGTGTTCCCTTGTAGAAGCCTTTCTCCACTACTAAGCCGTCACGACCTATAACCACTTTACTTGGGATCATCCATCTATCTTCAACCTTGATCTCTACTGGTACCGATAGAACCGTTACCTCGAAGACTACTTGGTTTAGCTCTTCGGGCTTCATTGGCGGAAACCTTGGATCCGACGTCGCAGCTTCTACCGCTGACCTTATGGTTGACTCTACGAGACTGTATATAGGCGATAAGAAGCCAATGCATCCCCTTAGGACAAATCTACCATCTGGTAGTAGCTTCTCTATAGTTGTAAAGGTCATGCCCGGTCTCTTCATGTACTCGGGGGTGTCGCTAGGAGGCTTTATGTCTATTCCTCTAAGCAATTTCTCCTCTACAGCTTTTCTAGCAAGTTTTACGAGGAAAACGCCATCGCTAAAACTTATCTCGGCTGGATGGACGGGTTCCTCCACTCATAACCCCTCCTAACGCGTACTTACGCGTCTTGTATTCTTCGAGCATAGCTCTGGCTTTTTCGAGAATATCCTCTATCTTTACCCAGTGGCTACCAAGCCAATATACTTTACCGCATCGCTTGCATACCCAGAAATCACTGTATAGCTGGTAGACTCGATCCGGTACTCGATCCTTTACTTCGTTTTTACCAGTTTTCCTAAGGTCGCCGTTACAGATAGGACATCTGGACTTCTCTAGGTCAACGTAGAGTCTTATGCCAACTACGTATGCTATCCAAGCTAGCCTCTCCGCCATGTCGTCGTGTGATAGGTATATGCTTTTACAGCCACGGTTGATAGCCTTCCTGTGTAAGCTGTGGTCTCGGGTAACTATCACTCTTTTCTCTTCTTCGGCGATCGATAGGATCTCCCAGTCTTTGTAGTCCTTTTTGTATAGGGTATCGTATCCTAGTATGCGGAGCCATCTAGCGACATTACCCAGCATAGTATCTACAATAAACCTTGGCTCTTCCACCGCTACTCACTTAAACAAGTCCTCTAGTGTTTTCCTCAATATAGTTGTATCGGCTATATATACAGCCATACGCTTACAACCTATTCCTAGTAGATACTATGCCCTCTTGACTGTAAGCGCATAGAGAACGTCTCTTTCCGTAGCAATCCCTACTAGCTCCATATCGTCGTTTACAACCAGTACGGAGCTAACGTTTTTGCTGAACATTTTCTTAACGGCTTCGCTTAGATCGTCTTCTGGCTTAACCGTTACAAGATTTTTAGATGCTACTTCTGTAATACTGGTCTTAAGCACTTCTCGTATATCGCTACTGGTAGCGCGCTTAAACACGCTCGACGGGCTAAAGAATCTGATCAGATCCATAGCTGTGACTATGCCGATCACCGTGTTCTCCTCCACTACTGGTAATCTACGGAAGCCGTATGCTATGATTTTCTTCATAGCATCCCATACCGAGCTATTCGAGCCTATAGTTACTACTGGTGAAGACATTACTTTGGAAATCTTAACTCCTAACTCTACTACTCCGTATAGGTGCTTTAGGACGTCGTGCTCAGTTATAACGCCGTATACTCTACCATCGCGATAGACAACTGGTAGCAAACCTATGCCATATACAGCCATTTTCTCAAGAACACTTGGAAGCTTCTCATCGGTATATGCTACTATGGGGTCGTGGATCATGATCGACTTAACGCTTTCTCTATCTAGCGCCGAGAAAAGGTTGTACCTATGTCTTCCCTCGACTATCTTGAAGTGATCGCCTCCACCGAGGTAGTCTATCAGATCGGTTGCTAGCAGAAGCCCCTTTAGAACACCAGCTACAGAAACTAGCAGGCTCCTGTAGTTCTCTGACATAAGCTTAAGTGCGTTAGCTATCGGTACACTAGGTGATACCTGTATTGCTGGCTTCCTAGCTATTATCTCCATATCGCCGGGTACTCTATGGATTCTATCGCTCAAGTTAGGGGTTCCATCGCTTCTAAGCCATCTATATTCACGTCTACGCTTACCTTTACGTGGAGGTAAACGCATGTATTTATTCAAAATTCCACACTCACAACTAGAGAATATATCTTTGCACTAAGAAATACCTTGTTCCAATCCATTGAGCACAAACTATGTACTAATAGCCCTGGGAACCGCATAGTAGCCTAGTAGCTGTAGCTACTACTACTCCTCTACTACCGAACCCCTCACTCTGAGCCTATCCAATACGTCGCTAAGAACTTCGACCAAGTCTCTATCGCTAATAATCCCCACTACTTTACCGTCTTCAACTACTGGTATATGGGATATGTTGTTCTCTAACATGATGTTGACTATATCGGCTAGGTTTACCTCTGGCTCTACGGTTATAATGTTCTTATTCATAACGCTGCTTATACTGGTTTTAGCGATATCTGCTTCTCTGTACTTTATAGCCCATAAGATGTCGCGCTTAGTAATTATTCCTACCAACCTATTGCTCTTATCTACAACTACAAGTGCATCCACGCCTTCATTGAGCATCCGTGTGATAGCTTCGCTAAGCGTAGCGCTACCATCGACTATAACGGGTTCTTTCATTAAATCACTTGCCTTATACAATAGTTCAGACATAGTTAATCATCTTCCTAGGCGGTGCTACGTGAAGCCACTGACTGTTTCAGGCGCTACCTGTTCGTAGTTTATACTGATAAACGCTATCTGGCTCCCACGTATTAAGACCTTACCGTATCGCGTAACGGGGTTGCCGTCGCTATCGTATTTAACACAGTCACTTAGTACGACGTTCATTGTATGGTCAACCATTTCTAGTCGTCCAACGTACTCTGTTCCATCCTTTAGCTTAACCAGGATTATCTGGTCTACAGCTGATTTTAGGTGTTTAAGCGGAGTAGGCGGTTTGTTCCTAGCTGCTACCACGCTACATCACATATACTACATTCTTTTCATATCCTTTAATCTAAATTACGTGAATTATTTAAGGCTTTAGCCCTATATAGTGCGTAAAAGCAGTCTATACGGCATCCTAGGAACTCAAACTCCTTTAGGAGATCAACTGGTTTGATGCCGCGGGATTTAGCGATACAGCTTATAACTACGTAGCCATTAGGCGATGTTATACGGAGTACTTCTTTCACAAATTGCTCTTTGTAGACCACGTTATCCCATACGGTAAACGCGTATACAGCATCAGCTACTCCACTAGGAATAGGTAGTAGCTCACCATATGATCTAACTAGGATCACTCTATGGTCTAACAGTTTCTTCTCTAGAAGCCTTTTAAGCATTCCGTAGCTTGGTTCTACGCATATGTACTTATCGTAGTTATCGATTTCTCGCTCCCTGAGAAATTCTATGAGTAACCCGGTACCACATCCTACATCGACTACTACTC
>QMWW01000035.1 GCA_003661825.1 Thermoprotei archaeon | reverse complement strand
TGTATAGCTGCTGTAGATCTAGATGGAAACATCCTTTGGCGAATAGGTAGGCCAGATGTAAGGAACTTTTCAGCCGAATCAAAGCTTCCTATGGGGGTTATAGATATCAACAACAATGGAAAGGACGAAGTAGTGGTCTCGAGAAATTTTAAGATTATGATATTGGAAGGTTCGACGGGGAGAGTACTGCGTAGTGTAAGCACGTCCAAATATAGAGAGGGTGGTGGTTATGTAGAAGGCCCAGAAACTTTCTTTGAGAGAGTTCTTGGAGACCAGATAGTTTTCGCTGATGTAAGGGGTTTGGGTAGACCTAGAGATATAATTTTCAAGGATCGATACAATAACTTATGGGTATACACAGATACCTTGGATGTGCTTTGGAGCTACAGCGGCAAACTCACACACCATTTGTATATGATATAGATGATGATAGAGATGGGATCTTTGTGGGCGATGCACTTATCGACGATAACGGTAAGATTCTATGGAAATAGGATTTATATGATCATTGTGACAGTGCAGTAGCCTATATCTACAACGATAAGCGTTATCTAGCAATAGCAAATCAGTATGGCGGGTTCTACTTCATAGATGTAGAAGGAGGTGAGATAGTTAAAGAGTGGCATTTAGGTCACGCCCAGATACTCTCATTAGCGACTTTCGATCCGTTTTAGAGAGGTCGTTAATAGTTGCACAGACATTTTGGGGCGGGATAAAACAATTTGTATTTGATTTAAATGAAGATTTGATTTTCTCAGCATTTGGTAAGGTATATGGCTGGTTACCCGTGAACTGGATAGGTAATGGATTTCGTCTACTTGCATCTCACGATGGTTTATGCGATGTATATGGGAACTTAGTGGTTAAATTTGATATAGATATGTGGAAAGTAGTGAGTGAGGGTCAAAGGTCTACGTATGGGATATAGTTGGAGATGTAAGAGAAGAAGTTATTGTTTGGAACGAACGTAAACTTGTAATATATACTCAAGATGATAACCCCAGAGAAAAAGTTGTTAGAGTTAGAAAGAAATATTACAATCAATCGCTATATGGAAATGTTGTATCCTTGTCGGAATGATAGGCTACTCAGCGCCTAACTCCTGCTTTATCTTGTTTATTATCTCCAATAATCCTCTAGGATTCCCTAGTCCCATCTTCCCTAGATCCTCCCGGAGGGACATAGTGTGTTTCGAGAGATACTATGATATCTTTCTTGAACACCTCCTTCAGCTGGCCATAGTAATCGATCGCACCTCTACCTATAGGCTTCCAGACAAACTTTCCTTTTTCAACTATCGCATCCTTCAAATGCATGTACATAACATCGTTTTTAACGTAGTTATATCCCACGGGATAGGGTGTTTCTCTAGCAAAGAACGCGTTGCCCGGATCCCACAACACCTTTAGCCATGGGGATCCAACTTTGTCCAAGATCATCCTTGTTTCGCGTCCTGTACCTACAAAACATGAGTACTCGTTCTCTATAATGAGGTACACGCCTTCGTCCTTAGCTATATCGAGAGCGTACTTAATTCTATCAACGAGTAGGTCTAGATACAGTTCTATACTTCCTTGCCACCAGAAGGTGAAGATCCTTGTGTAGTTCAAATCGAACATCTTGCTCAATTCGATAGCTCTACGAATGATCTTAAGATGATCTTTAAAGCTCTTCTCATCATGTATATATATTTTGAATGCGGGCGAAGCTATGTGAGAAATTTTCAAGCCGTAAGTTCTCAGAAGTGATTTCACATTACTAAGCTCTGCATCGGATAGCTCGACAACATTCTTATTCCACAATGTCCTTATCTCGACGTATTCCACACCCAGCTCTTTGATAACCTTAAGGGCATGTTCAAAATCCTGCGAAATTTCATCGGATAATATAGCTAATTTCATGCGAACCACACTTAGTACTGCATTAACTGTATTAATGTATCTATATGCAAGGAGTATATAAATCCAGTCATAGAATACTTATTGCGCAACTCTAAGGAGATTTCGTAATAATATTTGTACATACTATGAAGATTGTCGCAGATTGTTTTCAACGCATCAAAATCGCTATAAAGAGATTAGCAGGTTTAGATGGAGACATTAAGCTACTATTATCTTGAAGAGTGTGTATTACAAAAGATAGCGTGGCCTTGAGGCAAAGAAATGTCTCTGTGATTTCATACAAAGAAGTTAACCAGTTCCTCACCTACAGTGTTCTCTTCATCGTCTTGTATAGTATACGATACACAGCATGAAATAGTATGAGGCGATCCAAGTGACTCGTAGCAGGTATGCCATGAAGGTAATGTAAAGATTCTTTATGAATGATAAAACATATTTGTAAGAGAAAGTTCTACCTTTAGGCGAGAATTGAGTGTTGAGGTGGTATTAACTGGGTTCTGCTACTGAATACTGGAAAAGGAGAAGAGGCTTCATCCTAGCTGCAATTGGTTCAGCTATTGGTTTAGGAAATATCTGGCGTTTCAGCTGGTTATGCTATAGAAACGGTGGTGGTGCGTTCTTAGTACCCTACATAATATTCCTGCTAGCCTTCGGTATTCCATTGATGATACTAGAGTTCATGCTGGGATACTACTTTAGGGGTGCAACACCCAAGGTCTTTAGGAAGATTAGGGAGAGTTTGGAGCCTATAGGCTGGATAGCCATAATAAACACGTTCATTCTCTGTACGTACTACTCGGTAGTCTTAGCTTGGGTAATGGACTATATAGGGCTCTCAGCAACAGTTGCTTGGAAAACCGTTGAGGGTGTAGGGCCAACATTTGAAGCACTGCTCTCCAACTCAGTATTCGTCATCATAGGGCTTACAATAACCTGGCTTATCTCGTGGTACACCTGCTATGCTGGTATAGCAAGCGGTATCGAGAAGGCCTGCAACTTCGCTATACCGCTCCTATGGATACTATCAGCGATATTAGTAATAAGAGGAGTAACGCTGCCTGGCAGCGACATAGGTATTAACTGGCTACTAACGCCTTCCGCTCAAGCCTTTAGCGGTAGTGCTATAATAGATGCTGCAGGACAGATACTGTTTACATTGAGCGTGTTTGGAACCACCATGATCGTGTATGCAAGTTATCTAGCACCCAGATCAGAGATACCTAACTCAGCGTGGATAACATCGTTCGCTAACTGTGGATACAGCTTCTTCTTCGCATTCGCTACGTGGGGTATTATAGGCTACCTAATGCACATAATGAACGTTGCAACACCAGCCGATCTCCCAGTACCACTAGGTGGTGCTGGTCTAGCATTTGTGACTATACCTACCGCGGTAACCCTTCTTCCGGGCGCGCCCCTCACCACAGCGGTATTCGGCACGATGTTCTTCGTGATCCTATGGCTTGCCGGCTACACATCCCTAATATCGATAATAGAGCCTACATACGCTGCCCTAAGGGACAAGTTCGGTATATCGAGAAAGAAGGGTGTAACGCTGATCTCGCTGTTAGCCTACATAATAAGCCTAGTATACGCTTTCCGACCAGACCTAATAGACCCCGTAGACTTCATTGTTGGAAGCACAAACGCTGTATGGATCGTGCTACTCGAGGCAATTATAGCTGGCTACTTCCTCGGTCTGAAAGTGCTTAGAGACTACGTCAATCCCGATGCTGAGTGGAAGCTCGGTGCATGGTACGACGTGCTCATAAAGATAGTAACACCGATAATACTGCTAGTGGTACTGGGTTGGGGACTCATCACTACAACTCACGTATCGCCGGTATCGATACTCACGGTCATAGTGATAATAATCGCTGCAACAGTGCTAACAGGCTTTAAATGGAAAGAGGAAGAGAAGAAGGTGATGTAACATGCCCGGGTTGAGCGCTGAAGCAATCGCTATGCTGGCCCTAGGTATCATATTATTCTACGTGGTTGGTCTGGGGCTCGGCATATATAGAGCGTGGAGAGCTTCTAAAGCGAAGAAAAAGTTATAGGAAGGTAAATAAACAAACTCTTTTTATCCTAACATTCGCTGTGTTCAAAAACCTCCTGCTTCCTTCCGTAGTAAGGGTCTCCGCCTTATCCAAGGAGCACACCTCTTCTTACGAACTCTCAACAGATCCTAAGCCTCTGCCGAGTCTTCAGTGCTCAGCCTTATGTAGATGGTATCGTTGTCAGGTATATCTGACAGTGTATGGGGACATTACACCATATGGTACTAAAGATTTTGCTAAGCGGATACTCGGATTGACTAAACTGGACTGGAATACTACAGAGCTGAAAGCGAGGAAGACGACCACTATAAAGTATGCAAGAAAAAACAATGGTTTTAACACCATACTTAGCCTCCACCATTATAGATGTAAAAGATCTAATGTAGATTCATTCAAACAGCAGAATATCCTGCTTAAATAGTCCTTGTGATGTTCCTGGCTTCCTATTAACAGTTTCCTAAGTACCCAATATCATCCTTCCTGAACTTTTCATTAAGGTGGTGGTCCTACTCCTATTAGGGTTTCCACTGCATGTGACCCAACTACGTCGCTCTTAATAGCGTAGGATTTGCAAGCGAGATTACTTGCTGAATTCTCTGAGGAAACTAGGCAGGCTTCTGTAGGGATTCCACAATGGAATCCCCTAGATTTCATTAAATTATCTCTTGGCCAGGATAGGGGTTTATACCTAGAGCTCCGTAACCCCATGCTTATCGAGAAGCTCCGTAACTTTATGCAGTATGCTTCTTCTCAGCTCTTTCAGGAGTATAGCTCCTGCTCTGCCAGATAATAGTAGATAACACCGTTTATCCGCATCGTCTTGATGAATTCGCAGTTTGCTAAAAATGTGTTTGTAGCCATTTTACTGTTAGGATGATGTATATGTTAATAGTTGGGTTAGACAACGGTGGTTCCCCCTGAGAACTCCCAAAGAAAGGTGTCTACTGGTTGAAAGCGAAGGGAGTAACACTGTGTGGTATCGCAGTTGTGAACCCTAAGAGGTTTGCGGAGGAAACTTAAGGTGGGAGGACTGAGGCTATCAGCGCTGTACCTAGCTACGAGGACCCTCAACGACCTTCTAGCGTGGGCAGCATATCACTCGTATGCACTGTTAAACGGGGAAACTGTCTAGGGAACTTATTGCTAGGCTCTTGAAGGGGGTGAAGATGTATCCACAGAAAGCGGAACTTACCGACATGGTTGCATCGGCGTGGGTGTGTAGGAATGTCAACTGTTTTTCCTGAGTTGTACACACTCATACATATTCTACTAGATTAAGGGTTACCCTCAGGTTACTCCTCAATTGCTGTACATATAACTATATCTAGCTTCTCTTAGCAGATCTATATCAAGGGTAACTTTACTCTGTATCTAGCGCATTAAGAAAGTGAAGAACAGATACTACCTGTATCATGGTGGTGTGTACATCGGGAATATCGAGGAGTTTGTGAAGGAATGTAGTAGGTATTGGTGCGACGACCAAGATTTGAACTTGGATCTCCAGCTTAGGGGCTAAAACTTATCATTGTATTGAATACTCTAGAGCCGCTTAATCAATGCTTTCATAACATCATCCTTATTCAATTCATAAATCCTAACCACCTTTACTCTATCTCTAACCCCCCTAACAATAACTACATTCCTCCTAGGTACCTTAAGCTTCTTAGAGAGGTACTTAATTAATGATTCATTAGCTCTACCACCTACTGGAGGCTCCGTAGTATAGAATACCAACTCTTCACCCTCTACTCTTAAGTATGTTGTATTAGCTTTAGGTTTTACGTAAATTGTTAAATCGGTATATCTGCTCAATTAGGCCACCTCACCCTATTACCAACTTGGCTTACTTGATAATTTATAATAAATAGGTACCTTAGGTACAACACAGTATTGAGGGATATGTTAAGGTTTTAGGGAAGAAAAGAGCTCGTTTCCTTTACAGATGGTGCGATCCTAGCCAATACTGTTGGGTAGTTTAGATATTTATAGGGTTACGGAAGATTGCCAAGTAATAGAGCAGATTCATTTGGCTTTGAGAAAGTTCTTATTCAATGGCCTTTAAGCCTCTTTGAAGTATCGATACCATTACCTAAATTTAAGAGCTATATTGTAAGATCTAGGTAAGGCTAAAGGTTCTGACAGCTATGTTAAGGAGAAAAATTATGGAGCCCTACATCCTTAACAGTACTTAACTCGTGTAATATCATAACGTTGGGTGAGGGTAGAGCCTACTCAGAAATGCTTAAACCTGACTACTTACTACTTGCGGCTCAATGCAATGAGGACCGGGTGGTTATTGATGAAATTAATGTGGGGCGTAAATACCTTATTGATACTCCCCATCTTTATAGGCTAAGAATGGCTCACGGAATTATAAGAGACTTATACGCTATATACAAGACTAGCACTGTTTAATAAACCTATATATGGCGCCCCTAACATAGCTACCTTCATGGATTAGCATCTCCTTGAATATCTTGTCAAGCTTGAAATCCGTAGACAGTATCTCTTCAATAATTACACGTAATTCTTCTTTATTACCGAAAACCTCAGGATCGCCCGGATAAAACAATAAGTACCCATTACATCTCAATATGCGCTTCACCTCCCTTAGAACTCTAATTCTTTCATAACTTTGCGGAAAGTAGTATGAATGAAGTACATCAAAAAGAAGCACCACATCTACCGATAAGTCACTTAAGGGTATGTCTAATGAGTTTACTTTGATAATGATTACATTATCTAGCTTATATGACCTAACCCTTAACCTTAATTCCCTAAGGCATCCACCATACCAATAATCACATTCCTCTTTATCTATCGCATAAACAACTCCTTTGTGACCCACTATAAATGCTGCTGGAACGGTATAGTTACCCGAACCACAGCTAAAATCTACGACTTTATAGCCTCTCCTAATACCTAGCTTCAATAACAATTCCACTCCTTCATGCACTATCCAATGCTTAAGGGAGTAATCCATAGCTTATCTATTAGCTGCTTACCAACTAGGCTACAATATCCTTTAAGTTGTAACAAGCTGCTAGCTCTAATGGTGGTGTTGAGGCTTCAGCTCTAATTACCCTAATTTCTATACATGGTCTACCAAACTTCTTTACCAACCCAGCAAATATTAGGTAATCGTAAATATTGAAATACTCTACATAATTTCTGTAGATCTATGAGAATTATATACCAAGGTTATTCCTAGCTTCCTTCCAACTCATACATTTTTATGTAATACTTGAATAATTCCCTAAGACCTTCGAGGACCTCTAAAATCCTCTGCTGAACTTCGCGTGGCAGCTCCTCCAGCTTCTTAGCGGCTCTCTTCTTGATAACGACTCTGAACAGCTTCCTGGAGTTCAAGCACAGCCTCATACTTTCTAGCTATACGCTTCCTAAAGCTCATCGAGCCCTACAAGCTCATCGCGGCCCTCGATAGCTTCGGTCTCTTCGGTAGAGGCTCGTCCTCCTCGATCTCGCGTTCGAGAAATATACATAGAGAAAACAGAATGTAGTCTCAACACTGAAGCGGTAATGCTCAGAGAAACCCCGGTTCCATAGCTTATGAACATACCTAGTTGCTCGCGTGGATTGCTCCGAGCTTCTAAGATGCGTTCCTGCTCATCATAGTGGCTGCGTTTAGCAGTGTTTCAAGTAGAGAAGCGGGAATCTCTCATTTACGAGTTACATCATGAATATGTCAAAGATTACTCTTCGCTTGTAGAAAACAACACCTTCCTAGGGTTCGATTTGGTTAATAGAGAGGATCTACTATGGCTTAACCTAGTCCACCGCAACCTAGAGAGACCTACTCATGAATTGCCCACCCGGGATGCTGCTAAGGTTGTTCACTGAGAGAAGCCGTATGTACTCCCCCTTGGCCAGGCAGCCTACTTGTGTTAGAGGTAGAGGCCCAGTTATACGCGCTGGGTGCGCTAAGGATGGAGGAACTCGTAAAGGCCTATATGGGGAACGTGGTTAAGAAGGTGCCGAGTCAATCAACACTCGAGCCCGAGGAGGTAGAGCATGTTATCGTGGAGCTACAGAGGCTTGTGGAGGCGTATAGAGAGTTGTTGACGTCGTCGCTGCGAAGGGTAAAGGGTAAGGCATAGCGCAAAGTAACTACCCGCAACTGTTCTTGGCTCTCAGCGGCGTAGAATGGGCAGGTTGTTGAAGCTTGGCCCTTCTGGCTAGGCCGCGGTGAGTCAACTCCTAGTTTTTGCTACTCCAGTGTTGCGGGAGTGTTGTTAACTCCGTAGTCAGCTTATTTCTTCGGTGAGGATGGGATATCATGGTGCTGAGTAACTTGGTACAGTACAAGGTTCGGAAGGTCCGTGGGAACTACTACCTCTACAAAGAGTGGTATGATTCTGAGGCGAAGAAGCGCAGCATCTACATATGGCCCTGTGAAAGGATAGAGAAACTCTTTCTTCTGCTCGGGGATCTGGACGATGAGGATATCCAGAAGATTATAGAGGGATTTGAACCCGGGATCTCTGGCTTGGAGAACCAACACAATATAAAAGAAAACATATCAGTTGATGTGAAAGAGCTGCAGTTATGATAAACAATACACATAGCCATAGATGCCATTACTTGATGGCCGATATGAAAGGTCTATATAGGGCTATTGAAGTTCCTTAAACTTTAGCTAACTTACTCACAAGGCCTATTATTCCAATTGACCACAATACAGCTAGGTATTGATATTAGCTAGGTAGACAATAAGTGCCTATATGACGATTATTCTATGCTATGTATATCTATATGTTTGACCTAGGTCTTAGCTCTAATTCTCTTCTCCATTCTCTAAACAGTATTTCGAAATTATCAAAGAATCCTTGTCGTCCAAGTATTGCTAGGTCTGAGGAGATGTATTCTGTGAACGCTGCCGGTACCTTTAGCTTTCCTAAACCCTCTATCTCTAGCTCCACCTCTTTCTTTATGTAGGCTGATATATAGCCTCCAACACCAGCTAGGTACTCCTTCTCGGCATCTCTTAGATCTATGCCTGCATCATCGGCAACGCTAATGTGAAATAAGCTTACAGTGGCACCACTATCTACTAGTGCGTACAGCTTGGTTATGTATCTAGCCTTAATCACTACCGGGATCATTGGGTAGTATCTTCCACGAACATTAACATAGCTGAACACTCTACGTACA
>QMWW01000034.1 GCA_003661825.1 Thermoprotei archaeon | reverse complement strand
GCCCTAGGGCACCTAGGCCTAAACCTACAGCCAGGCGGCGGGTTTATAGGAGATGGGGGCTCGCCTGGAATAAGTATCCTCTTCCTACTCCTAGCTATCTTTGGGTCGGGGATCGGTATAGCCGATAGGAGAGCCTGGGTGTAGGGATGCATAGGCTTCTCAAACAGCATATCGGCATCAGCTACTTCAACGAACTTGCCTAGATACATTACGGCTATCCTTCTACTCATATACTTAACAACGCCTAGGTCGTGCGATATAAACATGTATGAGACGTTGAGCTTTCTCTGCAGATCCTTAAGCATATTCAGGATCTGGGCCTGTACGGATACGTCTAGAGAAGAAGTAGGCTCGTCGAGAACTATGAACTTAGGCTTTAAGAGCAGAGCTCTGAGTACAGCTACGCGTTGCTTCTGACCACCCGACAGCTCGTGAGGATACCTGTAGAGGTGCTCTTTGCCAAGACCCACTAGCTCCATGTTCTCTACTAGAAACCTCTCAGGTTCATCAACGTATATACCATGCTCTCTAAGAGGCTCGAGAAGGATCTCGGCAATAGTCATCCTAGGGTTAAGCGAGGAGTGAGGATCCTGGAACACCATCTGCGCTTTTCTCCTAAATTCTTTCAGCTTCTTCCCCCTAACCTTGGTAACATCTCTGCCCTCAAAGTATATTCTACCACCCGTTGGCTCTATTAGCCTCAGCACAACTCTTCCTAGAGTAGACTTACCACACCCCGTTTCCCCGACTATGCCAAATGTTTCACCATGTTCTATCTCAAATGATACGCCATCTACTGCCTTAACCTTCTTGAACAAACTGCCTCTAACAGGGAAGTACTTCTTAACGTTAACAGCTCTAAGTAGTTTCTCCACGCCTACTCACCCCATAGCGTATAGCCAGCATGCAACGTGGTGGCCGGGCTCAACCTCAATAAACGGAGGATCCCTCCTACCACATACATCCATAGCCCTAGGGCACCTAGGCCTAAACCTACAGCCTGGAGGGGGATCGATGAGGTTAGGCACGGTACCAGGTATTGATTCTAGCTTCTCGATCC
Organism: Thermoprotei archaeon; assembly: GCA_003661825.1. Lineage (GTDB taxonomy): Archaea > Thermoproteota > Thermoprotei_A > Sulfolobales > Desulfurococcaceae > QMWW01. The sequence continues at coordinate 8,255 of QMWW01000034.1, read as the reverse complement.
TCTTTAGAGGGTTGGGTACGGCTCTTAGGAGAGCCTGGGTGTAGGGATGCATAGGCTTCTCGAATAGTTCTTCTACCCCAGCATGCTCGACGATCTTTCCACCATACATTACATAGACTCTATCGCTGACCTCAGCAACTATACCTAAGTTGTGGGTTATGAGGATAACGCTCACACCGTACTCTCTCTGAAGATCCTTTATTAGGTCTAGGATCTGCGCCTGTACGGTAACGTCTAGGTTTGTTGTCGGCTCATCAGCTATTAACAGGCGCGGCTTATTCGCTATAGCTGTAGCTATGACTACTCTCTGCCTCATACCACCCGATAGCTCGTGTGGGAAGTTCTTGATCCTGGCTTCAGGGTGGGGTATGAGTACTTGTTTTAGAAGCTTAACTCCAAGACCTATTAGCTCCTTCTTCCCAGCCCCCTTATAGTGTGCTCTAACGGTTTCGGCTATATGATGAGCTACGCTGTAGAGAGGGTCGAGAGCTGACGTAGGGTCTTGGAATACGTAGGCTACCTCGTCTCCCCTAATCCTTCTAAGCTCTTCGTCAGGGATCTTCAGAAGGTCTACTACGCTTCCATTCCTCCTCCTAAAGAGTGCTGAACCACCGACTATTCGGCCGGGAGGCTCTATAAGCCTAGTTATAGCTCTAGTTGTAACTGTCTTTCCACAGCCGGTCTCTCCTACAAGCGATACTATTTCTCCCTCGTATACGTCGAACGATACACCCGATACAGCGTGTACTATGCCGGCATAGGTATAGAACTTTACGTTGAGGTCTCTAACGCTCAGTACAGTATTAGCCTTCAGGCTCTCAATCACTCTTCCCACCCTTCCCCGCCTTCTTAGCTCTAAGCCTGACCTCTATAGACCTCCTAGTCTTAGGGTCTAAGACGTCGCGTAGAGAGTCGCCGAGAAGATTCCATCCAAAGGCTATAAGCAGGAGCACTATTCCATCAAATACCACTATGTGCCAGCTCCTCTCTGGGAAGTACTGACCAGCTTTAGATATCATGAATCCAAGCTCTGGAACAGGGTCTTGGGGGCCTAGACCTAGGAACGAGAGAGAAGCTGATAGCAGAGCAGCTGTAGCAAGGTCGAACGTCATCATCACTATTATGGGTGAGAGCACGTTCGGCAGGATGTGTCTTACGAGTATTTTCCACGTAGATAAGCCTATAGACCTAGCTGCTTCAACGAATACCTGCTCTCTAATGCTCAGCACGGATCCCCTAACCGTTCTAGCGTATATCGGCCACCACACTATTACTAGCGCTAATAGAACCGATAGCAGAGAAGCTAGTTGACCGTACTCTTCAGGTCTTAGACCGAATAGGAAGAGGAGGAAGTCCCTTAGCTGGACATTAGCTTCTAGGAGCCCGCGTATACGCTGGGGTAGCACCGTTGCAAACGCTATTGCAAGCACTAATCCAGGGAAAGCGACGAACATATCGGTTATCCTCATAAGGATCTCGTCTACAACGCCTCCCTTATAACCCGCTACTAGCCCTAGCACTATCCCTACAGGAGCGCCTATCAAGACTATTAGTAGAGATATAACGAAGGATATCCTCACCCCATAGAATATCATAGCGAATACGTCTCTACCCCACTCATCCGTACCAAGTAAGGGGAAGCCGCTACAAGAGGGAGGGAAGCAGGGAGGGCTAAGCCAGAGATCGGGGTTTTCAACTACTTTGTACTCCCAGTAGGGTTGCCACGCTAGGGCAGGCCCTATAATAGCTATTATAGCGAAAAGTAGTACTAGCGAGCCCCCAACAAGCCCTATTGGAGACCTACTATAGGTGTAAGCCATCAGCTTCCACTCCCTAATCCTGGGAGAGTTCCTAATACTCCACTCCGGGTTTACCCTGTCTCTAATCCTAGTGTATAGGTCTATTACCTTGACTAAAGCCTTGTACACGAAGTCCGGCATAGCTCTCACCTCAGTACCTTACCCTAGGATCTATCGCAGCATACAGTATGTCAACTATCAGGTTCACCGTAACATAGATTATGGCGAAGAGGAGAGTGCCAGCGATTATGGCTGGGAAGTTGAGTCTCATGATAGACTCGTAGATATATCTACCCATACCTGGTATGTTGAACACGGTCTCCGCTATTATAGACCCTGTTAATAACCCTCCAAACTGTAGCCCGAGTATCGTTATAATGGGGACTAATGTGTTCTTGAGCGCATGCCTCCAAATCCAGAGCTTTGGCAACCCTCTAGCTTTAGCGAAGAGTATGTACTCCGAGCTAAGTGCATCGAGTAAGCTGTTCCTAGTAATCCTAGCGATGAATCCTCCACTAAGCATTCCTAGAGCTAGACCTGGTAGATAGAACCTCTTAAAGGTCTCGACTACTACGCTCCACTCCCCACAGAAAGCAGCACCGAACATTGGGATCTGTCCGATGTAGAACGCTATGTGCCCTAGCACCGGGATGCTGGTAGGTAGGCCTGCTATCATCGTGGTGCATGCGTCAGAGGGTAGAGGTACTCCTGCTAAGTACGTTGTCTGCGTATACACGAATAGGGCTAAGATCAGGAAGTAGTACAGAACGAATGAAGGCATAGAGCTGCCAAACAGTGCGAAGAACCGAACGAAGAAGTCCACTAGAGTATCCTTTTTCAGAGCAGCTATTATCCCGAGAGGGAGACCTATAGCAACAGTAAATAGAAAGCCAAATATAGCTACCTCGACGGTTACCGGGAATTTGGTGCCCAGCTCTTGAACCACAAGTCTATGCCTAATAGGGTCTTCCAGCTGTCCGCTAAAAAGCTGGGAAACCAGGAAGGAAAATTGGATGTACCAGGGCTCGTTGAACTTGTACTTGATCCTAACCTGCTCCAAAGCCTCGGGGTTTAAGAGCTTCTCTCCACCAACCCATGCCCTAACGGGATCCGTGGGGATGAGGTAGGCTATTATATAGGTTATGAAGAGAACACCAATTATTGTTGGGATAAAGGTCAGCATCCTCCTACCCAGGAATCTGAGCAGACCCATAGACCCACCCCGTATACGTAGTTTATATGCATTCTCTCTAGCACTCACCTACAGGGGCCAGCTATACATAAGGTACTATAATTTGGGGGGCGAAATAGGAGATATGAGGTTAAAAAGCTACTGAGTTTAGGGCCTATAGCCATATAGTTCCTCCCATAGTGATGCGTTCCAGTAGTGTGGGTTGATCCTCAATAGTATGTAGCCACCCTCCTGGAAGTCGGCTACATAGTACGGCCCTGTAGACACTGGCTTCCAGCTCAGTAGCTTGAACGTTGGATCGTCCTCGCCAGGCTGTACGAACTGAGCCCAGGCACTCGGGTTCCTGCCGTTATTAGACGCAGCGAGAGCTTCTTCGTAGCTGTCTCCTAGCGCATACTCCATTGGTATAACGGCCGTTACAGCTGTAGCGAATACGTGCAGTATAGGCGGGTATGGGAAGTACAACTTGAACTTCACAACACCCGCTGTCTCGCCGGTGTAGCCGAAGAACTCCAATAGCTCGCTTAAGCTCTTAACGGTCTTGCTCTCTCCCTTGTAAACCGTTGTGAGGCCCTGACCAGCTATCTGGTCAAACTCCTCTTCAGATAGTACTGTGGAGGCATTAACATCTATGAAGTCCGTGATCATCCATACAGCGCTACCAGGTAAGTTGAGCCTAGCCACTCTCCATACACTGAATAATACATCGGTAGCATCTATTGGATAGGTCTTGTCATTCCATGGATCGTAGGCTACCACTCCACCTCTTATAACGAAGTATAGCTCGGTGGCATCTGGGCTGAAAGCCCATGCAGCAGCTAGTTCTGGTAGAGGCTCGGTCTCTTCCTTCCAGTAGGTTACCAGCGTACTGTAGATATGCCATAGAACTTCCCATCCGAAAGATTCATAGGTTTTAGCGGGGTCGAGGGTATCAGGCCAGCCTATAGTGGCTATAACCATAGTAGATGGATCGTTCTTAATGCCGAGTACACCGGTGTCTCTAACCGGTGCGTCTGGAGTCTCCCATACGAGGTCATACCTCATAAAAGTTGTTAACGGGTAGTAGACATCCTTAACCCAGCTACCGTGGTTCTCGCCAGTAACCTGTTGGCTTAGCATGATCATAGGGCACTGGTGGTTGAAATATATGACTGCAGCGTTTACAATTGCCTCTCTAGCCTCGGGATCTAGTATTGTTCTAGAGATCTTGACTAATGCGCTGAGGGGTACGTCCTTTAGACCAGGTGCTCCTATGGTAACCATAGATACGGGTTCTTCCCAGTTCTTCTGCGTAGCTTCTTCGTCTAGTACGTAGCTAACTACTAGTAGAGGCTTATCAGTTGGCCCGGTGTAGGATGCTCCAGTACCCTTAGGCCCTACTACTACGGTGTACTTCTCTGTATCAATCCATGTATCGACGCTGGCTAGGTAGTTGCCCACATCGCCTGGTGCTACGTCTTCGTAGTATTTGAGTTCGGTGAACTCTGCTCCTCCCCATACGAATGGCATGAGGTAGTTATCGGGGTCTAGGTAGTCCGGTATCCATCCCAGTAATGCTACGTCGAAGTCGAAGTGGTCTACTTTCCTCAGGAACTCAGGCCAGCTGTAAGTCTCTACCACTACTTTAAACCCTAGCCTGCTCCAGTAGTTCTGTAGCAGAGCAGCGATCTGGGCTCTAGCGGTGTTACCTGTGTTGTAGATCACAGCTATAGTGTATTGTGATGGATCGAATCCACGGGTCTCCTTCAGCTCATCTATGATCTCCTGTGCCTTACTGAGGTTAAAGTCGTAGTGTATGATGTTATAGTCTGTCCAACCAGGCATACCCTTAGGTACGATGGTATATAGCCTAGTGTAAAGACCCCCAAAGATCTGCTCTATTATGGTATCATATGGTACAGCATATGCTAGAGCCCGTCTAACCTCTGGAATATTGAATGGCTCCTTCATAGTATTTAATATCACGTGCTGTATCGTTAGTCTAGGCTTATCCTTCCTTATGATCAACATAAGCTGGTGGCCATCAACCGGTGTACCGTTAACGTCCTTCCACCTAGCGGGGGTTACTACAGCTATATCTGCGACCCCCGCCTTGTACATCTGGATCCTAGTCATCTCGTCGTCGGAGATTATGTACAGCACCTGGGTGTGTAGAGTCTTTGTTGGCGCAGGGCTAGGCGATTGGCTAGGGGACGGCGAAGAACTCGGCGAAGGCGAGGGAGACGAGCTTGGTGAGGGCGATAGAGATGGCGATTGGCTAGGGGATGGCGAAGGCGATGAGGTCGGTGTAGTCTCTGTAGGTCCGGATGCTGGGAATAGATATACTGCTAGCAATACCGCAACCACTATTACTACCACTACTGCAAGGGCCGCAACTGTCCTACTTATACCCTTCAACATCTATACACCCAACCCACTATTGTGTCCTCCCACTATGCGTAGTACTTAGACAACCAATGTTGTATATAAAGTTTTCCCTTTTCCCACAAAAGTGTTCTTATAAATACGTGTAGATACCTATACATGAGCTTGTATATATATGGCTAGTATAGAGCTCTTATCTCGGGTTCTGCAAGCTCTTTGTCCTTAGTTAGAGCTACTACTAGAGCTGCTAGGGAGAGAATAACCGATAGTGCTGCAAAAGGCTTAACCACGAGGTTCCCGGTATCCCCTGCAACTTCTTCTGCATGGATAGATACTATGTATACGACGTTAGGCTCTATGTCTACGTATGCATAGATCCAAGAGTACCTTATCAGTAATACATCGGTTACTAGTGTACCGTTAAAGAACCTTAGAATACCTGTGTTGTCATATTCTATTGCTCCTCGAACAGCTACCCTGACCCTTTTGTTAAACTCCTCTGTACGCGCAACTACGCTACACACGAAGTCTTCGCTAAAGTATCCTGGTTCCCCCCTCAATAAGTCAGCCCAGAGAAACCTATTGAAAACTACCCTAGCATCGTCCTGTACTGGTAGAACTACTTCTCCGTGGAGAGTAAACACTGCTTGGTCGTATACTCTACTCAGTCCCTCTCTCTGAGCGTATATGTCGACCACGTATACCCCGGTAAGCCTCGAAGCTGTAAATGTAGAGTACACTGCACCTAGGAGTAAAGAAGCCACGAGTACAGCTAGTATCGCTTTAGTAATCCCGCTTAAACCCCTTATACCCACGTACCTAGTAGTACTCAAAACTGGTGAGAACAACGGGAATATTTGTGGAGCGTACTCTCTCCTAGGCTTTAGGAGAAACAGTAGAGTAATACCAGCTACGAAGCCCCCGGCGTGGGCGAAGTAAGCTATACTTGAACCGAACCTAGCGTATCCATACAGTACCTGCATAGCGAACCAGAAGAGTAGGAAGTAGCTAGAATAGGTCGTAAAGCACAAGGGGAACGGGAGGAATATGCACATAGATAGCACTTTTCTAGGATAGAGGAGTAGGTAAGCACCCAGTACTCCGCTTATAGCCCCTGAAGCCCCTATAGCCGGTACTATTAAGCCTAGAGACCCACTTATAGGCGTGAAAGCAGTATGGAATACCGAGGCCGAGAGGCCGGAGACTAGGTATAGTAGTAAGTACCTCTTAGACCCTAGAGCTGTCTCTACTTCTCTGCCAAAGAAGTACAGGAAGTACATGTTAAAGAATATGTGGAAGACGTCGCCGTGAGCAAACATCGAGGAGATTAAGCGGTACCAGTTGCTCGGATACCTCATGAGAACGGGTACGTATGCTAGAACGTCTATCCACTCCTTGGAGATACTAGTGAAGAAGTTATCCCAGGACGTGTAGAGGTAGACCCCTACATTAACAGCTATTAGGATCAGGGTAACTGTTCTCTTAAAGCCTCTCCCAGCGCTGGGTCCTGGAATATACATTTACGGTCTCCACCAGCCAACGCTCGAGAACAATAATCCATAGAGCTTCGCTACAGAGGCCTTAACGATTAGAGATAGCTATATCCAGGTATTTAAGTTATTGATGCCAACTACGCCTACTCTACTCAGCCCACTTCTTAAGCACTTCTATGGCTTCACCGTTTCTACCCTCAGCTATCATTATCAAAGCTCTAGCTATGTCCTTCACCCAAGGAGAAGCTTTAGCGGCGAGAGCTGTATCAACTGGTACCGCCAGCTTCTCGTAGTCTAGCCACCCAATAACTACTGCAAGCGGTACGTATACTAGGAAGAACGTTATGGCAAACGCGGCAAGGCTCGAGAACACGAGCTTGAGCACCGGGATATACTCTATAAGTAACCTATACTGTATTACTACGAAGTTAGCGAAGCTCATTAGGAAGACTAGGTACGTGCTATGGCCTCGCCTAAAATAGCTCCATAGCCTTAGAGCAAACATCCTGGGCGACCGCTTAATACTCTCTACCCTTCTCGTAATGCTTACCAAAGACTAACACCACGTAGCTTTACTCGACCCATAATATTCTTGCGTGCACGGTATATAAAAGCAGGTGGTCCTGGAGCGGTTAGTGGCTAGCAATTGCTCGGTAACACCTAGCTAAAGACACTGGTATATCTGTAGAGCATACCAGGGTATTCGATGATCACCCGGTTTTAAAGAGCACGGCACACAATATTGCTGAGAGGATAGTAGGGCGTATGGTGATTGCGTTAAGCGCTGAGTACGCTGACCGCTATGTTGGCAGGCTGCTGGTGCTGAGAGAGCTAGACGGTATTATAGACTTCTCGAAAGCCAGCAACCAGCTAGTCCTCATCCTACACCTATACGTCATAGGCAAGCCAGTATCAATAGCTAAGCTAACTGGAGTAACTGGTTTCACGAGGAAATCCATACTAGACTCTATAAGGAAGCTCGAGAAGAAGAAGCTAGTGGTAAAGAATGAGCGAGCTAAGCGAGTTCGGAAAACAATATATGGAAAAACTACACACAAGTATTTAGAACATTCGAGGTAACGCTCTATATCATGCACATAGCCGCTATACTGATACTAATGCTGATTACGAGCTTCATAGGCTTATTCTCCGAGATCATAGCCGGGTTCGCCGGAAGCATACCAGCCGAATTCGCCGATCTACTGGGATTCTACTGCTCGCAATACTACTTTTACTAACAGGGTCTGGAATGTACCTAAGCTCATCTATAACTAGGTACTTCATAGAAACACTACTAATGCCTGGGATACTGGGCTTAACAGGGTGAACCCCGGTTAGTCCATAAGGCTTATATATGTTGTTGTGACGTTGATATGATCCTCCCGTAGAACATGTATAGTACAGTGT
>QMWW01000033.1 GCA_003661825.1 Thermoprotei archaeon | reverse complement strand
TCACTACGATGGTACAGCTAGCATTGATCCCTTCTACACCTACAACTTAACAAAAACATACATTGAAAAACTTAAGGGAATAGAAATAGCTAGCAGGAGAAGTTATTTCAACCGTTATGTACCTACATTACACACAGTTTTATCTTCACCAGAGTTATGGTTAGATTTTTCCCATAGATCATGAATAAGTTCAAAAAGAATGCCTTTACAAGGATCCGCTTTTTAACTATTTTATTTTGCAGCAGATTTAGCGAATTACTTCTGTTCACCCCTACTAATCCATATAGCTATAGCCATTGCTTGTTAATTTATGGTAAATATCATTAATACTAGCTCAATGATTTTCTTCATTCTCAGTACCAGGTTAGATGGGGTCTAGAAGATACTATAGCTGACATTAAAGCTATTACGGCTTGTTACCATATAGTATGACTGGTTTAATGATGAGTGGTGAAGGCTCAGAATATATAAGGAAGATAAGGAGTATGCTGAAGACCTATTCTTCACTAACTTCTTTTTGAAAGGATTTAAGAAATATTTAAAAGTCCTCTCTTAGCATCTCTCTTTCTTCTGGCGTCATACCGGTTCTACGCGCTTCAACAGCTTTAGATGTATGTATCTTCTTGCTAGCATCTACTTGGAACTTTAGCTTATAGTCACTCGTGTTCTTATTCATAGTTATTTCGTATCCACACCTATGGCATGCAAGAGTCGTAGTTCCGCTCCCGCTTTTCTTAGGCATCATAGGGGCCCCACATCGTGGACAGAACTTAACCATGTATTTACACCGGGTGTTTATGTGGAACCGAACATTACTAGTTATAACATTGGGGTTAATAATGCTTTCCATTAGAGCTTGATCCAGTAATTCCTTATTAGCTTTTGAATACTTATTTCATGAAGGTAGCTAGAGGGGAAGTAGCGATCCGCAGGGTTAGAGGTATGACAAGAATAGCTGTAGTAGATAGAGAGTACTGTAAACCCGCTAAATGTAACTCAGAGTGTGTTAGATTCTGCCCAATCAATAGAACCAAAGTTAAAAAGGCAATAGAAATATCCGAAGAAGAGAAGAGAGCAGTAGTATATGAGGATATATGCGTTGGATGCGGTATATGCGTAAAGAAGTGCCCATTTAATGCAATATCGATAATAAATCTACCAGATGAACTGGAAAAACTAGCTGTGCATCGCTATGGAGAGAACTTATTCAAACTGTACAATCTCCCCACACCTAAATATGGAGGAATACTTGGGATCATAGGCAGAAACGGCTCGGGGAAGACCACTAGTATAAAGATATTGTCGGGTATGCTTAAACCCAATCTCGGCAAGTACGACGCCCCTCCAGATTGGGATGATATCATAAAGAGTTTTAGAGGTACAGAGCTACAAACCTATCTAAAAAAACTAGCTAATAAAGAAATTAGAAGTGTAGTTAAGATCCAGTATGTAGGCTATGCAAGAAAAGCGCTAAGAGGGAGAGTCAAAGATCTCTTAAGTAGAGCTGATGAACGCGGCTTACTAAAGGAAGTTATAGATAAGCTGAATCTAAGAGAGATCCTAGATAGGAAAATAGCAGAATTAAGTGGGGGAGAGCTACAGAAGTTCCTTGTAGCGGCCGTGTTAGTTAAAGAAGCAGATGCTTATTTCTTTGACGAGCCATGTAGTTATCTAGATGTACGAGAAAGAATACGTGTAGCCGAAGCTATACGCGAACTTATAGATTACAGTAAGAAATATATTGTCGTAGTCGAACACGACTTAATGATCCTTGATTACATAAGTGACTATGTATCAATACTCTATGGCGAGCCCGGAGTCTATGGTATTGTTTCACAGCCCTACGGGGTTAGAACAGGTATAAATCACTACCTTAACGGATTCTTGCCAAGCGAGAACGTACGTATTAGACGTGAACCACTAAAGTTCCATGTACACATTGAGGAGAAGACCAGTAAAGGCGAATACCCGATCCTGAAATGGACCCCTCTCTTGAAGGAATACGGGGAAAGCGGGTTCATATTGAGAGTGGAAGAGGGAGAAGCTTATCCTGGCACAGTTGTTGGAATAATTGGTCCAAACGGTATTGGAAAGACTACTTTCATTAAAATGCTGAGTGGAGAACTAGAGCCTGACGAAGGACAAGTCCTCATCAGTGTTGAAAGTATAAGCGTTAAACCCCAAGAAGTTACACCAGGCGTTTTTCCCGAAGAAACAGTTAAGGCTAATTTAGAAAGGGCCTCACCAGATGCTACAAACCCTACTACATGGATATACTCAGAACTAATTCGTAAGCTTGGATTAAACAAGTTATTCGAGAGAAGAGTTGAGGAACTCAGCGGTGGAGAGCTTCAGAAGCTAGCTGTAGCTGTAGCCTTAGCCAAACCAGCCGATCTCTATCTCCTAGACGAGCCTTCAGCTTATCTAGATGTCGAAGAAAGAATAGCTATAGCAAGTATCATAAAGAGGATAATAGAAGAAAAGCGTAAAACGGCGTTTGTAGTTGAACACGATCTAATGCTACAGAATAGTATAAGTGATAGACTCTTGGTATTTAGAGGAAAGCCTGGAGTAGAGGGATATGCTGGTAAACCCATGAGTAACAAAGTAGGGTTTAACAATCTCCTTCGAGAGCTAAACGTAACGGTTCGCAGAGACCCCCAAACAGGTAGACCTAGAGTGAATAAACCGGGGTCATACCTAGATAGGGTTCAGAAAATGCGTGGAGAGTTCTATGCTGTTTAAACTAGGTAGTTGGGTTTAACGTATAAAACGTTCTATGAGCTACTATGTAGAAAACAAAGATTTTTACAATACATATTTCAAAAATATAGGGGAGGGTATCAGAAATCCTTAAGTAGTTTTAAGTAGTATAGCAAAAACAAGAGAAAGAAATGGGGGAGTATAGTTGCCTGAAAAAATCACCCTATCTATAATCAAAGCTGATGTAGGAAGTCTAGCTGGACACCATATAGTTCATCCAGACCAGTTGGCTGCCACTACTAAGGTTCTAGCAGAGGCTAAGCAAAAGGGTTTAATCATAGACTTCTACGTAACACATGTTGGCGATGACATTCAGCTAATAATGACGCACAGAAAAGGTGTTGATAACCCCGACATTCACGGTCTCGCGTGGGAGGCTTTTCAAGCTGCTGCTAAGGTTTCGAGAGAGCTAAAACTATATGCTGCTGGACAAGATCTACTAAGTGAAACGTTTTCTGGAAATGTCCGCGGACTAGGACCAGGTGTTGCAGAAATCGAGATGGAAGAAAGGCCGTCTGAGCCCGTGATAACTTTTCATGCAGATAAGACCGAGCCTGGAGCCTTTAACCTGCCGCTGTTCCGCATATTCGCCGATCCCTTCAATACAGCCGGATTAGTTATAGATCCAAAAATGCACGGAGGATTCATATTTGAAGTATACGACGTATATGAAGGCAGAAGTGTAAAAATGAATGCACCAGAGGAAATGTATGACATTCTAGCACTTATAGGTACTCCAGGAAGGTACATTATAAGAAGAGTGTATAGGAAAAGCGATGGACTACAAGCTGCGGTAGTTAGCGTGGAAAGATTAAATCTACTAGCGGGGAGATACGTGGGTAAAGATGATCCTGTAGCTATTGTGCGAGCACAGCATGGTTTACCAGCTGTCGGCGAGGTACTCGAAGCATTTGCCTTCCCGCATCTAGTCGCTGGCTGGATGCGCGGAAGCCACTTTGGACCTCTAATGCCTGTTCCACAGAGATCTGCTAAAGTAACGAGATTCGATGGCCCACCACGTATCATAGCATTAGGATGGAATATTAATAAAGGAAGACTCATAGGCCCCGCGGATCTATTCGATGATGTAGCATTTGATGAAACCAGAAGATTGGCGCAACTAATCGCTGAGTACATGAGAAGACATGGTCCGTTTATGCCGCACAGACTAGGGCCTGAAGAAATGGAGTACACTACGCTACCACAAGTGTTAGAAAAACTCAAGAATAGGTTCGAAAAAAGCGAGGAGGTAAAGTACAAGGTAAAACATACCGAAATGTTATCTGGCGGAGGAGAAGGCTAATATACTAGTCAGCAGTGGTGCGTGATGAGTTGAAACCTATAATAGCTGTAAATTACAAGGCGTATTACCCATATAGCTTCGGCGAACACGCACTAAAAATAGCTAGAAGTGCTGTTAAGGTGCACGATGAATATGATGTAAATGTAATACTAGCTCCTCCATATATAGAGCTCTACAGGGTTTTAAAAGAAGTAGAAGGAAGCGGTGTTGAGGTATATGGACAGCACGCTGACCCCATTAAACCGGGAGCCGCTACAGGGTTTATTCCATTAGAAGGGTTGAAAGAAGTAGGAGCCGGAGGCGTAATAATTAACCACAGCGAACATAGATTAAAACTCGCAGATATAAACTGGCTCATCAAGCATGCTAAGGAGTTAGGGATAAAAACCCTTGTATGCGCCGATGTACCAGAAACCGGAGCCGCTATAGCCGTACTCAAACCTGACATAGTTGCTGTCGAGCCACCTGAGTTAATAGGAACTGGAATACCTGTTAGCAAAGCTAAGCCAGAAGTAATCACTAAGAGCGTAGAATTAATAAGAAGAGTCAACAAAGAAGTCGTTATACTAACGGGGGCTGGAATTAGCAAAGGCGATGACGTATATAAAGCAATAGAGCTTGGAACTTTAGGCGTTCTTGTAGCCTCTGCGATCGTTAAAGCCCCTGATCCTCTCAGCGTAATGAAGGATATGGCGGAAAAAGCCGTAGAAGCCGCTGAAAAACTAGGGATATAGCTATAATAACCTTCTACTAATTTTTAACATAGAAGCCGCCGTAGCTCAGCTGGGTAGAGCGCCGGCCTCGTAGCGGACATGGCGTAACCGAAGTCGGGAAAGCCGGTGGTCGCGGGTTCAAATCCCGCCGGCGGCTTAATTTTAAAATTTTTTCAGAAATTAGAGAACCTGCCTTATTTTTATTTCGTGTATCTCTGTTTCCCTTCTGCCATAAGCTTCAGCTACTATATCTCCATATCCTAGCTCACCCGTACTTCTTAGGTAGCTGTATAGGAGCCTAACCCCTTCATTGTAGTCAAGAGTTTTCTTATGGTTTAAATAATACGGGTTTATACCATAGTGTAGTGCTAAGCTCTCAGCTAGGAACTTATTAGCTGTACCTACGTATACTGGTATTTGAGGTCTTACACGAGAGATCTTCCTTGGTATTGATCCCGTTTTCGTATAAACTAGTACTTTGGAATGTATCTTCTCGGCTAAAAGGGTTAGTCCTAAAGCATATTTTTCTTTAAGGGTTTTATAGCTGAGCTCTCCTCTTAGATCTTCAAGCACTCTTTCATCACTATTCTCCTCAGCGACCTCTATTATCTTTTTAAGCCACTTAACCGATTCCAGCGGATACTTTCCTATAGCCGTCTCATTAGTTAGGAGCAAAGCATCTATGTAGTCATTAACCGCTGACATAACATCTATTACTTCACTTCTACTAGGCCTCGGCGAATTAACCATAGATTCAAGGAGCTGAGTTGCGAGAATACAGGGTTTTCCAGATCTTATAGCTTCACGGATGATCTTCTTCTGTAGTAACGGAATTTTCTCTAAGGTAAAATGAAGTCCTAGATCACCTCTAGCGACTAGTATAGCATCTGCCACCTCAACTATCTCAGAAAGCCGTTCAACCCCGGACCGGGTCTCGATCTTAGCTATAACTCTCTGCTTGCCACCGTGCTTAGAAATTATATCCTTGACTATATCTACATCCTCTGGTCCGCGGATATAGCTGACAGCTATATAGGTTAAACCATGCATAACGCTGAACTGTATGTATTTTACATCAGACTCGCTTAAAAGTGGTAAGTTCACTTCCTTACCCGAGATCACAACTTTTCTACGAGGAAGAATTCTGGCATCATTAAGTGCTAGAGCTTCGACTCCTTCACTATTTACTTCTACGACTCTTAACATGAGTCTACCATCGTCGAGCAGTATTAGGTCGCCAATGTCTACTGTTTCAAAAAATTTCTTAACAGGAATGGGGATCACCCCTGGTTCTTCAGCCTTATCACCAGGTATTAGGACAACTTTGCTTTTGAACCTGATTTCCTGCTCTGGGTAATCCCCGCTTCTTACTTGGGGGCCAGGTATATCGCCTATAGTTAAAACCACGCGGTCTAGTTCTTCAGCCGCGTCCCTCACGATTTTTATTAATTCCTCCCATACACGGGGTTCGCCATGGCTAAAATTTATTCTAAACCCGCTTACGCCTTCCCTGATCACGCTTTTTACTAGGTTATAGTCGTGGATGCTGGGTCCAAGCGTAACTAGCATTTTTGTACGTATCAATAACAACACCTAAACCCAGGTCTTTAGTATGTTATCGTCTAAGCTCCTTAAATCATATATTGAATCGTATATTACAGTTACGGCTAGCAAACGATTGAGGTAATATCTAGTAGTACTTCGAGATCTAATACTTTATAGTCTATCTAGAATCTGCTTTACCTTAGCACCAGGAAAGATTCCATGTTCTCTAGCTTTACTGGTCGACTCGGCTATCTCTTTTTCTAGAAGCTCGTCAATTGAAGAAATGCCCTTAACTATAGCTGCAAGTACTCCGAGTTCTTCTACTACGTGCATGTTGAGATACCCACACATGACGAAGCCTTTTTCGCCCTTTACTACGAGTAGAGGAGGAGCATTAGGTAATTCTACTTTAATACCCACTAAGCTTTTCCCATTAACCCTTAAAATTCTGATTAATACATCGCTCTGTGTAGAATGCATATTTCTACACCCTATCTATTCTTGCTATTAACAAGAATAAGGAGTTAGTGTATTAAAGTATATTATAATTATATATATTTTAATATATTCGCTAGAGAAGGGTTAGGGGTTATTCTAGGCATTGCACGACACATATATACTTTTAACGACAGTCTTACTAAGTATTATACTGATAGTTATTGGTATGGCGTTGATCCTTGTAGGAAGTATAAGGTCAAATAAAAGGGAAGTAGAAGCAGGAGGAGCAGTTATCATCGGGCCTCTCCCAATAGTATTCGGCACCTCCACTAGAATGCTAATAACCGTTTTAATACTAGCTATAATACTGACGGCTCTTGTTATAATACTACACGTTATAAGCTGGAGGGGCTTAAGTTGAGTGCTGATATGCTGAAAATAGGCCTTATTCTAGTAGTCATAGGGATTTTCATACTGGTTTCCTCTATCATAATTTATAGCGTGCTCACGCTTTCTGATACAACTTCTAACATTAGCGGAGGAGTAGGCGGTTGTATAGTAATACTTTTCATACCTATATGCTTTGGGGTAGGTAGCATAGATTCCATCAGCACATTAATCTTATTCAGTGTGATATTATCACTAATAGTGTTGATATTATTCGTTATTGTACCAATAGCGATTATGCGGTCAGTCAAAAAGATTAAATACTAAGCTATTTACTATTAAGTAAACAGGCAGAATTCATTAAGGGTGATCAAATGCGCTGGTTCGAGGAGGAATGGGAGGAAGAATGGTGAGCTAGATTTTACGGAGAATTGCCCCCAGATTTTTTGCTAGAATTTGGAGCGCTTCTCTATTTAACTCAATAGTGCTAACAGAAAATGGAGTACACTTCTTACTACCCATTTTACATCCTCCTTCAATGGTTACCACATAATAATCATTAGAACGTGCATACTCTTCTTTAAGCTCTCTAATTACCTTGTTGATCTGATCTAAGCCTAGTATAAACATAGCTAGAAGTAAGCCCTTATTTCTTACACGAAACGTTTTACCATACAAGTGATAATTGATAACGCCTTGAACTATTTGGAAGAAGCTAGAGATAGCACTGGCTGGGATAAGAGCTAATGCTTTACTATTAAACTCCCCTACCTTTTCTAGTTCCTCATCTAATGTAGATTCCTCTTTCCTGCACTTATATACATTAAAATACAATGTTTGTTCAAGATACTTTATGTAGTATCTACCAGGTACGTCTGTTTCTCTTACCAGAAGAAGGCTCATCTAGGTCTCCATCACTATAGTTAACTGCTTCTCTTTAACCGTATAGATACTAAATGTGTGATGTATCCAGCGATCTGGTTTCTAAGCTTTTTTGACGGTGTCTCAAGAAGCTTGCTTACGACTTTCTTATTATGTTCAAAATCTCTGGTAAATATGTCTGGATATTTCTCCAATAGCTCTTTTGCTGTTCTTTTGACTAGTTTAGTCCTGATTTTACCCAAGCTTCTCACCGTATCTTTATAAGCTTTATTCAAATAACGTATACTAGGACCTTAAATTCTTTATCTGAGCTAACCTTAAGGGCTATGAGTAAGATTTATATAGAAGCGGTTTAATCTCACATATATGGAGTTCCTGCAGTAATCCTACCTAGTTGCGTTAAGTATGCAAGGTGAGTGTTATGTCTGTAGAACCTGTTGGAATACCTGTACTGATCTTAAAAGAGGGTACGCAGAGAACCGCGGGTAGAGATGCGCTTAGAACTAATATAATGTCTGCACGAGCCGTAGCAGAGATGATAAAGACTACCTATGGCCCCAAAGGAATGGATAAAATGCTGGTAGATGCTCTAGGAGACGTAACCATCACAAATGATGGAGCCACGCTCTTGGACAAGGCTGAGATACAGCATCCAGCTGCTAAAATGTTGGTACAAATAGCAAAGAGCCAAGACAGCGAAGTAGGTGATGGTACCAAAACCTGTGTCATATTTGCTGGTGAACTTCTCAGAAACGCTGAAGAGCTTCTTGCTAAAAACATTCACCCAACTGTAATAGTCAGCGGATACAGAAAGGCGCTTGAGGAAACCCTTAGAGTACTCTACGAGATAGCTGAACCCATCAATATAAACGATGACGAGACGCTGAAAAAAGTAGCGAAAACAGCACTAACAAGTAAAGCCGTGCACGATGCGAGAGAGTATTTCGCAGAAGTAGCTGTAAAAGCTGTAAAGCAAATTACAGAACAACGTGGTGAGAAATACTACATAGATCTAGATAACATACAAATAATCAAGAAGTACGGAGGTAGCTTATCAGACTCTATGCTAGTATCTGGTATAGTCCTAGATAAAGAAGTCGTGCATCCTGGAATGCCCAGGAGAGTAGAGAGAGCCAAGATAGCGCTATTAGATACACCGCTAGAGATAGAAAAACCAGAAATAGATGCAGAAATTAGGATATCTGACCCAAGCCAGATAAGGGCTTTCCTTGAGCAAGAAGAGGAAATCTTGAAGAACATGGTCGAGAAGATCGCTGGTGCTGGTGCTAATGTTGTTATTTGTCAGAAGGGTATTGATGAGGTTGCTCAGCACTTCCTCGCTAAGAAAGGAATACTAGCAGTAAGAAGAGTAAAGAGATCAGACATGGAGAAACTAGAAAGAGCAACAGGAGGAAGAATAATCAG
>QMWW01000032.1 GCA_003661825.1 Thermoprotei archaeon | reverse complement strand
GTATTTGCTTCGGACGGTCTACCGGCTGATGCAAACGCTATACCGTCCCTGCTTGAGAAGTACAGAGAAGCAGGGATCGTCGTGTACGCCGTCTTCATAGGAGCAGACGAAAACGGCTATAGACTGCTCGCAGAGATAGCTGAAAACACTGGTGGGGAGGCATACAGGGTAGTGGATATAGACGAGCTAGTGGAGAAGTTCTCGAGCATAGCTGGTAAAATAGTGGATATTGTTGAAGCAAATGTTTCTGTATCTCTAAAGTACGAGTTCACGAAGACCGTTAAGCAGGGCTACGCCCCCGTCTTCTCGGCTATAAGCCTAGTAGCCGTAGCGGCTCTGTTCACGGCAAGGTATAGGAAGTACCGCGTCACCTTCTAGGCCGATCCCCGGAAAAATCTGCGCAGAAAAGCATAGCTCTCCGGATTCCTCCTGTAGTCGTAGAACATTACTGTGAGGACTAACAGTAGCCCTATGGACAGGCGTAGTAGAACATTGCTCTTAACGGATATCCTAGATATAATCGAGACGTCTATGGTGTAGGCTCTACTTATATCGAAGAGTACTGCTTCCTTGACGTCGTTGAGAACAGAGGCTATCGTGTAGTTACCGCCTAAGTCCTCCTCTACGGCGTCGGATACCTTCATAGAGCCTAATGGGTCTTGGAGCACGTAGTGCCGAGAAGCACTAGAAAGCGTGGTATCTGGGTCCAAATAGGCTATTACCGCTAAGTAGACGTACCTATCCTTAAGGCTATCGAGCGGAACCTGTTGCTCCCCCCATAGAGCTATATCGGCTAGCAGCACCTTATTCTTCTCGATGAATCCTATGATCTTCGATGCAGCGCTCCACTCAATGGATCCAGCGTAGTGTGGCACCGGGCTATTAGAGGTAAACAGCGCTAGCTCTACTTTCTCGATGCTCGGCAGAGTGCTCCTCTGCACGCTCCTAATAAGCAGGTAGTACGTGTATGCTTCAGTACTAGTATACTGGCTCAGTAGCTGCGAGTGGTCTTGCGAGATGTAGATGAACACGGGGCTGCCTCCGGGGCTAACGGTTGACGCCAAGTACCTAGCTCCTCCCCGTATGAAGTAGATGGTGGTATGTGTGATCGGGGGGTTGTAGAAGTAGGCTATAGCTAGCGAGAAACAGGTTACCATCAGCGGTATTAGGAGGAGAACCGCTAAGTACTTGATCACGGCTCTACACCTCTAGCTCTCTCCTAGTAATATATAGTGCTAGGAGGAAGAAGACTAGAGCTACAACGGCTGGTACGGAGAGTATAGTGGTTAAGCTCAGCCTTATAGGGCTGCTTGAAGAGAATATTGTTAGCGAGTACAAGGGGTTGAACGGAAGCATTAGCAGGTAGAGCGAGTAGTAGCGATAGTAGTCCCCAGCTAGTGCTCCGAGGAAGGAGACAATCATGCTCAGCACTAGCGGCATTAGGAACGCGAGAAAAGCTAGTACGAGGTAGGCTATCCCCTTGCTCTTGTACTTAAGTCCTAGAGCCAGTGCTACCGTAACGTTGTTTAGTATCTGGATACATGTAGCTATGGCTATGATCAAGAGGCTAGGCGTAAAGCCTCCGATAGTGTAGGGTACTATAGGCATAGCTATAGTAGCTGGATCCACTACTAGCGCTGGCACCAGCATAGCTGCGGTGATCCCGGCAGCGGGGTAGACAACTGCTACTAAGAACCAGGATACGACGTACTCTAGCCTAGAGAGACCAGCTGCAAGATACATCTGTACGGTGCCATCGCTTATCTCGTCGAACATAGCGGCGGCTAGAGCTATCAAGGCTACTTCTAGTAGCATAGAGCCTATTATGCCGAAGCTGGCAACTATGGGGTAGGCTTTGTAGACTGTACCGAGAGAGTACACTATACCAACTAATACTACTAAGACGTAGATCGCTCTAGCCTTCATCGATAGCAAGAACTCGGCTTGTAGCACTATCCTACCGGCTACTTCCCGATAGCTTTTCATAGAGCTCACCCAACTCGCTGGTAAGCATCTCCACCCTCCTAATACCAATAGAGTACTCAGGCAGAGATAGGACTCTAAGTAGCTCTTCTTTAAACGCCGCGTTTATCCTAACAACTAGGCTCTTATCCCTAATCTCTACCCCCCTAACGTAGTCTTCTACTACAAGCCTAGAAGCGAGCTTTCTAGGTTCTTCTACCTCGATGTAGTAGTACGCGTCTACGTAGTACCTAGTAGCTAGTTCTTCAAGCATCCCTGACTCGACCACTCTACCCCTATTAATATATAATAGGTAGTCTACTACTTCCTGGAGCTCGGGTAGTATATGAGTAGCTATAACTATCGTGATACCGAGCTCCTTCTTCAAGTCCTTGATGAGCTCCAGTATCTCGCGCCTCGACAGAGGATCGAGGTTAGCCGTAGGCTCGTCTAGCAGTAAGAGCTCTGGATCCCCTATAAGAGCCTGAGCCAGCCCCAGCCTCTGGAGGTAGCCGCGGCTCAACCCTCTAGTATTCATCCACACGTAGCCGCTGAGACCGACTAGTCTAACTATCCTCGAAACATCTTCTTCAGAAGCATTCCTAACCTTAGCAACGTATCTAAGATACCTGTACACAGGGACGTCTGGATACACCGGTTTCTCCGGTAGGTACCCGATTCTCCTCCTAACGCTTTCTCCGCGCACCCAAGGATCTACTCCGAAAACGCTTACCTTACCGCTACTAGGCTTGAGGAAGCCCATTACTAGCTTAAAGCTAGTAGTCTTGCCAGACCCATTAGGGCCTAGTAGCCCAGCCACGGTTTTGGAGGGTATCTTGAAGGACGCGTTGTCCAGAGCTCTCACTACGCGCTTCGAGCCCCAGAAGATCTTCGTAACGTTCTCAAACACGACTGGTTCGCTCATACTATGCACCTATGCTCTCCTAGACGAGCTTCTTGACATACTCAAGCCCCTCTCTTACAACCCTGATCCTAGCTTTAAACCCTCCTCCATACTCTATAATCCTATCTATACTCGGTATAACGCGGTGGTTAAGCACTGGGAACAGCACGGCATCTACATCCCGTGGCTCGGCAACGCTAGAACCCCGTATAGCTGCATATGCTTTAGCTGCTCTAACTAGCTGTATACCCCCGCGGGGACTAACGCCTAGCTCGAAGTACTTCCCAATAGGCTCTACTATCTCTGGACGCGAAGCCCTGACGAGCCTCGAAACGTACTCGATAGTCTCGTCTGGAACCTCTACTTCCTCCGCAACCGCTCTCTGGGCTTTAACAACCCATACCGGCTCTACAACGGGTTCCACCTCTTCTAAGGGCTCTCTAAGCCTCATAGAGTGGAGGCGTAGAATGCTCTTCTCCTCCTCGAGGCTGCCCGGATACTCCATTACCACACGCATCATAAACCTATCGAGCTGGGCCTCGGGCAGAGGATAGGTTCCCTCCTGCTCAACCGGGTTCTGGGTAGCTATTACGAAGAAGAACTTGCCCCGGCTGCTAATCTCAAGCGGATATGTAGTATCCCCTATAGTCACCTCTCTCTCCTGCATAGCTTGTAGGAGAGCGCTTTGAGTACGAGGCGTTGCACGGTTGATCTCGTCGGCTAGCACTATATAGGCGAAAATAGGGCCTAGCCTGGGCTCAAAGCTTAGAGTCCTGGGATTGTATACTAGGCTCCCAGTTATGTCTCCAGGCATGAGATCGGGGGTAAACTGTATACGCGAAAACCCCTTAAACGGTACTCCATCAATAACTACTCTCTCCCTCTCGCTTAAGCCCAGGAGCCTGGTTAGTGCGCGCGCAATAGTGGTCTTAGCTATACCGGGTACTCCCTCTAGCAGTACGTGGCCGCCTGCTAGAAGCGAGATCAGTATATACAAAACCTCGCTATCATAGCCTATAACGACTTTGCTTAGACTAGAGAGTATCTCCCAAGCCCCCATCCTTACCTCGTCTATATCCACTGGCTACCACCAGCTATCTGGGTAGAACCTAGTCAGATATAACTATGTCGTTCACTACATGTACCTTCTCCCACGGTATATCGGCGAAGATCCCTCCTCTGCTCTCCTCCGATTCTATGTATTTATCCACCTCTCTAACCACGTCCTCGGGTACTCCTCTACTCCTCATCTCCTCTACCAGTAGATCGTAGTCTTCTATGCTAATCCTCCTGTTGATCAAGGGGTCTCTAAGACTAGCTAGAACCTCGTATATACCCGGTTTCCTCTTCTTGATACTGTTCAAGAACCTGAGCCAAGCTATGTATCCTTTAGATAATCCTATCCTCTTAACGCGTATACCCGGCTGTCCCGCGCCAACTACTATGCCGGTGACTCTACCTATCAATCCCTTCTCAAGGCTTACAACCAGCTTACCCACAACGGTATCCGGGTTTAGAGGAGGCTTGGCTTGCTGTAGATCCCTACCCCTATACCGCGCTTCTCGCGGAGAACAGAGTACGATTACCCCCTTCCTCCTACCGCTTTCGTAGTAGTCGTCTATAACCGCTATCTCCGAGGATGCAATATAGCCTTTCACCAAGCTAATGCTCCTGTTAACTGCTCTGTACCGAATATCTACTCCGTGCTCGCGCGCTAGAATAACTAGTAGGTCTAGGGTTTCTTCACCCACTCTTACCCCCTTCTCCTCTAGAGCTTTTTTCAAGTAGTCCGTATCTGGGACAGAGTCTTCAGCTACTAGTTTGAGACAAGCCTTAACGTAGACATCGTCTCTTCTATACTCTACTCCACAGACTACTCCGTAGAAGAGCCCGAGGGAATCGTAGATCTCGAAGCCCTCTATCTCCTCCACATCGTAGAACTTCTTCAAAGAAGCCACCAGTACCCTATACACCACGCTCTTTTCTTCACAGATTTAAAATTCCGTAAACACAATAAATACGTTGTGAAACCCGGCCTCCGCCGGCTCGTCTAGGGAAAAACTACTAGGTGTACTACCTCCCTTGACAGAACAAGGTATGTGTAGAGAAGCGGCTACAGCCGTTAAAGCAGGGGTCTCTGATTCGCAGAGCCTCCTCTACGGCCCCGGCAGATCTGTTCTAAAAGGAATAGGGTACGAGTACGTAGACTTCAGACCCTACAGCTGGGGAGACGATGTAAGGCATGTAGACTGGAGGCTGAGCGCTAGGCTGATCAGGGAGCGTGGAGAAACGCAGCTAGTAGTTAAGGAGTACATGAGCGAGAGGAGAGTAGAGCTGTTCATAGCGCTGGACCTATCGGCTTCAATGCACTACTGGGATAAGCTCAGAATAGCCTACTACGCTACAGCTCTCTTCTTGGAAACGGCTAGGAAGCTCGAAGACAGGGTATACTTCGCCATACTAAGCGGCGGCAACGCTCTGATCGCACCTTATAGAGAGCCTCTGGAAATACTGCACTACCTAGTACACGTAGTGTGTAGAGAAGTGGAACCGGGTACAGGGGATAGCCTCGAAGGATTAATCACCGTACTACCGAGGTTTAAGGGAGTGAGAGGAGTACTGGTTGTAACGGACTACGCGCACCACCCGCTAAACTACTACAGGCTAGGATCCACCGCTAGATCCATGGATTCCTCGCTTGGAATAGTGATAGCTACGTCGCGGTACGAGATAAGCCCGCCCGTAGAGGAAGCATACGTAGCCTTAAGGTCTCCCTCCAACAAGCTAGCCATAGGCGGTCTAGGCGATCTCTACAGAGAGATACAGAACCACGTAAAAGAGTGTAGAGCATACATTAAAGTAGCCGCTAGGAACAGCTTAGAGATACACAGCTTGAAAGCAGCGAGGGAGAACAAGCTGAGAATAGTGAAAACCTATCTCGCGCTGAGACAGAGGTTCGAGTACACTAGGGTATGAGCTCCCAGCTCCTTCTCCAGAGCCCTGGATCAGGCTTACCGAGCACTCTCCTCTGCTACCTCCTTCATAATGCTTAGATATACGTCGCTGTATATCCTCCACACTAGCTCTCCGTACTCCTCTGTATACCACTTAAACCCCTCTCTATGCAGTCTACAGGGGAACTCTGGGCATAGAAGGCAACTCTTCACACCTCTCGCTACAGCGCACTTTATGTACCTGCACTCATCAGCGTGTGCATCACAGCCTGAACAGAGCTTCTTCCTGTAGGCGGGGCAGTAGCTACACACTATCCCACAGTACGATACGAGGATCTCTCCCACTCTAGGCATACCACCACCTAGTTCATAAGTACCTCTAAACCACATATAGACGCTACGGCTCTACCATAACATAGAGGTTGGTGTAGTTAAGATATACTTGAATAAATAGGTACCACGGACGCGTCTGAAGTTACAGTTATCCCGTATTAGTAACCATATCTTTAACGGCTTCCATGCTAACCTACTATATTCAGCAACCATACAGCAAGCCTTCTGTCTCCTCCCTACTAGCGGAGTTTACAATGCTTACCTATAACATCCTTGGCCTCTTCCCGATCTGTATTGAGAAAGAACTGGGACATGAACCATGTTTCGATAAATACTCTGTTTTCTACTAATAGAACGTTTTAATTCGATGTTTTCGAATTTAAATAGTGGTGGGTGCTACTTGTCTTCGGGATCCCGGAGACCTAGTGGGAGATTTGTTGTTGAACAAGTTTTCACTATTGGAGCATTCTTTAAGCACTTCCTAGTGCTTGCGGGTAGGGTTGTTGAGGGCGAGTTGAGGGTAGGGGATGTCCTCAAAACCCCGGATGGGAGATTGCTTGTTGTTAAGAGTATTGAGAGAAGACATAGAAAGATTGAGAGAGCACTAGCTAATGAGCCAGTAGGAATTCAGGTCGAGGGCTTAGGTTGGAAGCCTAAACCCAGTGATCTGGAGAAATACCTGGTTACGAAACTGGTTGCGGAGCTTAGGAGGGAGGTTGAGGAGAAGTATTCCCATATACCTAAGGATGCTAGGTCTAAATTCGTGGAGTCTGAGGTTAAGTTGAGACTAGAGAAGGAGCTAGGGAAAATAGCTTTTGAAGTATATCCTCGCACGTAAGAGGAAGGGTAGACCCGGATACTTCCGGAGAGGAAAGAGTCTTGGGAGCACCATCTAGATGTTGATGGAACAGTTTACGTAGTAAGTGAATCTATTTCCTAAGAGTATTTCAAGCACCTGTAGCCTACCGTGATGAGGTATTAAGCGGCCCGGAATAGAAGTTCCATGTATATAGATCTAGCGGTAGATTGGTGTTTAACCACCCCTGCAAACCAAACCCGGTGAAAATATAGGCTAATGTTTCTAGCCTAAGCTGAGATCCGCGTATACCACCTTACCATAAGAGACGCTGAGAGTAAGCAAGAAGCATCTTCGCAAACCTACCAGACCCACCTACACAACCAGTATACATAGAGTATGGTTGAAGCTATTAAGCTATGTGAGCCTCTACAGCTCCACAGAGTCTACGAGGCGATTTGAACAAGGCAGGTATTGCTAGGGACTATAGAGCATCAACGCCTCTAGCAGAGATACAGATCTACCGGGGCGAAGACGCAGATCTCCTGATACTGATTAACCACAGTAGGGGTACTGAAGTCGTGTTGAGGATCCCGCGCGGCATCGAGAGCCTGGAGTTGCTGGGGACGATGCAGAAGCCCTCAGCTTCGCACCAGGAGAGGCAAGGCTGAGATTCCCAGCCAGGGGGGATGAATAGCCTTAGCGAAACGCTCCTAAGCGGCTCACAGCTGTCACCAGCGGTGTGTACCCAGTACAACCTACTTCACCCAGCTCTTCCCGGAAGCCTTTCTCCAACTAGTTTATCCTAAGTATTGGCTATGCCCCGATTCGCATAACGCAGAGTTCTCGAAGGCCACCTCTACTTAGGAAGCCATGAAGTACGGCAACGCTAGCAGTACCGAAGCAATTGTTTTGAAGAGGGAGGTGGTTAATAAGTGTGAGAGTGATTAATGTCGCGAGAGGGGAGGATCTACATCATTGTAAATAACGGTATCGATCTAGCCAGGTTAGGAGCGTCTATATAGAGCAAGGATCGAGTGTTCAGGACGCTGCTCGGTTCTAGTGTACGGGGCTTCTCATTACCGTGAAGTAGCTCTACCTATTAATTACTATAAGTATTCCCCGAATTACTGGATGCGCTGATGATGCATAGCTTAGTAGTATACACTGCTACTACTAGTTTTAAGCTCCTGTAATCTAACTTACTTGTTGAGGTGGTATCATGGATACTAGTAGGAAGTCGGCATCAACTGCAGCTATACATGGACACGGGTTCTACGATAGTAGGTATGGAGTCTTCATACCACCGATCTACTTGACGGTTGTTTATGAGCAACCAAATAGGGCTCTAGGCTGTACATTGATGACGGATAGAGGTACTGATCTAAAGTACTCGAGGGAGGAGAACGTAACGGCTCGTGCACTGGAGAACGTGTTAGCTAAGCTAGAGCTAGCTGAGGACGCGCTTGTCTTCAACAGCGGTATGGCGGCGTTGGCGGCAATATACCTGTACAGCTTAAGGCGCGGCGTCAAGGTTGTCTTGCCCATGGAGGCCTACGGAACTACTATACAATTAATAACTATACTCTCCGAGAGGCTTGGAGCCGAGGTTTATAAAGCGTGGCCATCGACTGAAGCAGTAGTTGATGCTATCGATGAAAACACCGAGCTAGTCCTCATCGAGACCATGACTAATCCTACGCTGAAGGTATTCGATGTACGCGAGATAGCTAAGAGGGCTAGAGAGGTCGGCGCACTGCTAGTAGTTGACAACACCTTTGTGACGCCGGTGATCTACAATCCCACCAGAGATAGGGCCGATGCAGTAGTCCATAGCTTAACAAAGTACATTGCTGGCCACAACGATGTTGTCGGAGGCGCCGTAGCGTCCAGCAAGGAGCTGATCAGGGAGCTGTGGGAGTGGAGGAGGATGCTTGGAAGCATACTACAGCCTTTCGAAGCATATCTCATTCTGAGAGGGGTTAAGACCCTAGAGGCGAGGGTGGAGAAGCAGTGCAAGAGCGCTCTCGCGATCGCGGAGTTCCTGCGAGATCACCCCAAGGTTAAAGAAGTCAGCTATCCAGGCCTACCGGACAGCCCGTACAAGCCGATAGCCGACAGATTATTCAATAGGAGGCTATACGGTGCCATGGTATCGTTTAAGGTTGTCGGTGGTAGAGAAGGCGCTTTAAAGGTTCTCAACAAGGTACGCATCATTAAGCCATCGCCCAGTCTAGGGGGTACGGAGAGCCTACTAACATATCCAGTTATAAGCGCGGCAAAGACTCTGCCTAGCGATGAAAGGATTAAGCTAGGGATAACAGATGATCTTCTAAGGCTATCGGTCGGCCTAGAGGATGTCAACGACCTGATCGAGGACCTCGATCAAGCGCTTAACAGCGTTTAGTAGCGAGCATGTTGACCAAATTATATGAATGGAAGCTTTTTGCCTACCACGAACCCATAATTCGGCAATTCATGGTCTAGCGGAGGAGATGAGCTAGTGATTAAGGTTAGGGCGAGAACATACTGTAGTCCAGCCAACCTAGGCTCGGGGCTCGACATAGTCCCTGTTGCCTTGAACACCTACTACGACGAGGTCGGGTCAGCGTGTTCGAAACGGCAATGCGAAGATCGAATTAGAGTCCATTGAAGAGCCTTTTTCGGAGCGCGCG
>QMWW01000031.1 GCA_003661825.1 Thermoprotei archaeon | reverse complement strand
TGATGGAGGCTTTATCTCGTCTATCAGGATCTCAACTATCTTGTTAAGAGTTTCTTCATCGCTAGGCGTTAGGCCGTATTCCTCGACAAAGTACTGGGGGCCTTCCTCGGTTTCAGCAATAACTACTTTAACAAACGGCTTGTATACATAGTAGTTTTCGAGTACTCTATAGCTAGGATCTCTCTCGATAATGCTTACAGGCCTGCTGACCTCTATTATCTTACTAATAGTCTCCTCAAGATCCCCCGGTTTAATAGTGCCCCAAGGCCTATAGCGTAGAATTGATGCTATTAACTTTTTAAGAGAACTCATTATTCAGTATCCATCTCCATTTTTCGTAGCACTTATACGTTACTATGCCATAATTTATAAATTAACCAGTTAAAAACCCTTCCACACTTCCACGGTAAAGTCGGTGTAAAAGATTATAAACAGTTCTACAGGATATATTATGGATCAAGGCCTCGTTTAGTAGGGAGCTTGTGTGTCAGTGTGGGATTGGATATACAAGTACTTCGAGAAACCAGGTAAGTACGTTCTTAGAGTATACCGTAATCTGCCACGCGATGTTAGGAAAAGCGGTATACACCTACACCCCGAGGTATATGCTTCATTCATAGTATTCGCTACCATACTCGTAACAGCTGTGGTGATAGCTCTAGGGGTATTCCTGTTTAGAGCAGCTCTTTACACCGTAATACCAGTAATAACGGTGATACCTTTCTTCACATTCCTCATACTAGTATACCTACCTGCAGCTATAGCTAGTAATCGCGCAGGTGGGCTAGAAGGCGAGCTACCATATACAGCTTCTTATCTGAGCATGCTTGTCATAAGCGGTTTATCGCCCTATATAGCTTTCGAGAGAATAGTTAGAGCTAGCAGGATTTTCGTGAAAAGCTCTGAGCTAGCACAGAGATTCGTACTGCTCGTGAAGATCTTCGGGAAAGACCCGCTCTCGGCTTTCGCCACTATATCGGAGAGGACTCCGAGCGTTACGGCGAGAGACTTATTAATGGGCTTCGTTACAACGGTTAAAGCTGGTGGCGATGTAGTTGACTACCTCAACAAGAAAGCTAGGCTTCTATTCTCCGAGCTACTGGTAAGCATTAAGATCATAGCCGATAGGCTTGGTAGCCTGCTAGAAGCCTACCTAGCACTAGTGCTCCTCACAACAATAGCTTTCTCGACAATGTACTTCGTAACGGTATCGCTAGCTGCTGCTGTCCCCTTCGGCATATCATCTGAAACCATGGCTCTAATACTCTACACCCTACTACCCTTTGTCTCGGGAGCCGTAATGCTGTTCGCCGATGCCCTGCAGTATAAGGAGCCTGTGAGAGACAACAAGCCCTACATAGTGTTCTCCGGTATATCGCTCCCCGTACTCCTGTTCCTAGCTATCTTCGGCTACATGATCCCAGCACTACTACCTCCAACACACCCATTTGTCGCCAACCCTATGGTACAGTTTACACGCGCTCTACTGGTCTTCCCAATGAGCTATGTCAACGTACCGGATTTCCTCGAATCCTACATAGCTATCTCAATGGCTATAATATACTCGCTGATCCCTTCAGTGATCTACACCGAGATCAGGTTTAGAAAGTACAAGATCATATCCGGTATAACTAGGTTTATGAGAGATCTAGTCGAGATCAGGAAAACCGGGTTCTCGATCGAGAAGGGGATTATAGAGCTTTCTCGAAGAGACTACGGCTTATTCACACCATATCTAGAGAAACTAGCTCTATACATCAACCTAGGGCTACCGCTCTCCAGAGTCCTAAACTGGATTCTGAACAAGATCCCAGTGTGGAGAGGGAAGATGCTGCTCTACATGCTAGCCGATGCCATAGAGGTAGGCGGAGGAACTATAGATGTGCTTGAAACGCTAGCATGGTTCGCTGAAAGCGTTGAAGCACTAGAGGAGGAGAAGAGGAAAAACCTTAGAACACTACTAATAGTCCCCTACATGGGCTCTATACTGACAGCGATATCTATAATAGTCCTAGCCATATTCCTGGGGACACAGGTAACTGTGTCAGGAGCCTACAAGCTAGCAGCTCTTACCACCCTTCCAGCAATAGTTCTCAACTCATTCATAATGGGTTTAGTAGCTGGAAAAGTCTCAGCAGGAACCATAGCAGCAGGGTTTAAGCACTCACTAGCACTCGTTGTAACAAACCTCCTAGTAGCGCTACTAGGAGGATACATAGCATCGGGGTTCATGTCTATTGTCACCTAAGAAAGCTGGATGCTCTGGAGCAGTCCTTACTAGGAGGGATAAGGCTTGAAAGCAGTAGGCGACCTCCTAGCATTCGTAATAGTGTCGACGGTAGTGCTCTCTATAACTCTCGCTATATTCTTCGCTACAATGATATTCAACGAGATGACAAGAGCAACGCTAGAATACGGTAGTGTTAAATCAGTATTCAAGGATATAGCGGTAAAGTTCGACAGCATACTGACTGGTACAAAGCTTATGTATGGGCACCCCTCAGACTTCGTCGGAATAGGGTATAGGCGCTTAGAGACAGATATAACCATAGCTATCCAGCTGCAAAACGGTACAGTAGCTAGTATGGAGATTAACGGGTTCTACGCTATCCAAGCAGTTGTACACAAGATCTTGATAGAAGCCAACAAGGTTATATATGGATCAACAGATTCAAGGCTTGTTGATAGGCTAAACAATGCAGTGGTTCTCCGAGAATACACTAGCAATGGAAGCACAGTACTAGAGATGACGTCTGATAAGATCTACTACTCCATATACAATATTACGGAGAGCGCGCGTTCAGTTATAGTTGTTGAGCTAGTGATAGCTAGGATAGTAAAGCCCTATGTGGTCGGGAGTGGTACGCTCGTAGTATATAGTAGAGTGAACGAAACGCTATCCACTACCTACGAATCTGTTCAGGGATTCACCATAGCTATGAATGGTGATATGTTGACCTCTGATCAGCTACTGAGCGAGTGTATAGGCCAATCCGTAGACTCGGTCAATCTACATGTTAGAGTAGTTGACGTGGTGTTCGAGATATATTAGGAGTAGAAGTATATAATATGCGAAAACAATCTATAGAACTAGTACTAAGTATCCCGTATATATGCTCAGGAGGCTTAAAATGAAATCTGTTTCAGAAGCTTTAACTTCGATAATAGTCTTTTCTACTTTGTTAGTCATAACTATATTTGTAACTATGTATGCTTTCGTAAATACCTATAGCGAGCCTTGGTTAACGGAGTACTACTACTTGAGACAAGCCTTACTCTCGGTTACAAGCAATATACCGGTTGTCATAAATCCTCTGGGGGGAGGCTCGTACACAGTATCAATACCTAGTGCTAGAATGGCTATTGGGTGGAGGGACTATGCAGAGATCAATATATACGTGAATTCTTCTAAGGCTTTAACGCTAAGCTGTAAAACCATATACACGAAGATAGGAATACCCATTATCACCCACGAGAACATAGTATATGGTGTTAGGAGCGAAGTAGTCAATGATACAAGGCTTCTACCAAGACTTAGAGAGTACTATAGCGAGGGCTATACGTTACTAGAACTCGATACCTGTAGGTTCTCGGCAATAGTTGAGAGAACGGGGAATTTCAGCGGAGTAGTATACTACCTGAGGCTGATATACATAAACCTCACACCGATCACGCCTAGTCAATCGGTTAATAGGTCGTACACAGTCTCAACGTACATAGGGGGAACACCTCAGATAATGACTTACAGAAACGTCTACGGGCTTGGGATAGAGTTCAGGTACAGAGATGGAGAAACATCCTATATAGCTATGGGCGACCTAGGGGCATCTCCGCCTCTAGTACTAACCATTATAGTCTACAACGTGGTAGTTGAGGTGAAGTAGAGTGGCTTCCGCTCCTTTAACGCACGTTATAGCTTTCACCGCGCTAATACTAGTGCTTATAAGCATATACCTGTACGCTATGATAAGCGTTACATCAATGGTAAACGAGAACATAAAGGTTGTGCTGAGAACCATAGCCGATAGCTACGCGTCTGTTATAAGACACCTAGTAGTAAGCAAGTACAACGGCTCTATAGTAAGGATAAACAGTCCAGTAGAGATAGCTAGCAGGAAGTACTACAACGTATACATAGGATACGGGTGGAAGCTGTCCGAAATGTTCCCCGAGATAAAACGAGACCCAGAGTACAGCGACTACGCGTTATACGTCGTAGTAGCACTACCGGATCTATCCGTTAGAGCATACTCTGTAGCAGTACCCGAAACCAGTAAGACCATATTACTTGGTAGAGGAAGGCTGGTGAGAGAGCTAACTGAGACCGGGTTTAAGTCGTGGGAAGGATACGAAGAAGAAGGCATTCCATGGCTTTGTAGAATGCCTATCAACGTAACCGAGAGATCGGGGACTAGGGTATCGGATTACCTAGTAATGGTCACCCTAGACCTAAACAGAATGACCTGTACATATGGAGGTAAAGTCTACAGACCCTCAAGAAACGATATAAGGTTCACGGGATCCGATGGTAGAACCAGGCTAGACTACTGGATAGAGTACTGGAACGAAACAGAGGGAGTAGCCAGGATCTGGGTAAAAATACCTAGCCTCGACCCAGGATCAGCAGAGCATATTTTCGCATATTGGGGACAACCACTCGCTAACGATGCTAGCGACCCTGGAATATTCGCTTTATTCACCGATCTAAGCCAGTATAATGACTTGGCAGAACTACTCTTAAGCGGTGTATGGCATTTAAGCTCTGTAAGGGCTAGCTACTCCAGCGGAAAATACAACATAATATATAACGGAGTAAGCTATAGTGGATTAGCTATAAACGCGGTGTTCGAAAAAGGGGTAAAGGAGGCCTATCTCAACATATTCTCACTACCATATTTCACAGTAGATAGTACTGGATGGATAGTAGAAGTACTAGGAGCACCACTATCTAGTCCACAGGAAAACGTACACGACTTCAGAATATCATGGTATAACTCCTCAGAAGCTCTTCCACTAGGGTTTAGGGTAGAAATGAACGTATATGACTCGTATAATAGGACAGACACGCTAGACGACTACACTATTATATGGGGTGATTGGGGCATAGAATGCTTCACTGAAGTAAATGGTACATGTAGCGAATACGCTCTAGAAGGCATTAATACCGACGAGCTAGGAGATGGTAGGATACATGCAGCAGCTATAATGAGAAGCAACGGGGAGTTCGTACCAGTAGGGCCGGGGGAACAGCATGGCCACGAAAACTTCACGTTCCTAGCAAAGCTCTACATAGAGCCAGACAATACTACTAGAGGCATAGTGATCGCGGATAAACTATATATAAATGATTCCGAAACCAAATCGCTTGGAATAGGGCTTAGATACGAAGAAGTAAACGGTTCTGGACAAGTACTACGCCTAGTTGAGGTAAGCTTTCCGGCTTTCAGCTCAACAGACCTACACACAGTAGATCTTAACACGGTAGGTCTAGAGAACTATAGGGGTTGGGTGTATTTGGTAGTATCCGTGAAAGGCCCTGGCGCGGCTACTCCTAAATGGGATA
The DNA here is from genome assembly GCA_003661825.1 of Thermoprotei archaeon. Taxonomy (GTDB): domain Archaea; phylum Thermoproteota; class Thermoprotei_A; order Sulfolobales; family Desulfurococcaceae; genus QMWW01. The sequence goes on along the minus strand of QMWW01000031.1, from coordinate 4,087 downwards.
TCTACGTATATGGTGAAGACGGTACATTAATCCTAGAACACCACTTTTCAGGTACGCCCGTAGGAGGTCTAGAGCCTAATTATATAGGTTTATTTACATACAGCGATCAATCGTTATCCATCATACAGCCTCTCCAGGTATCATCGTATTTCCAGTATCTAGTATCAACTAGGTATGACTACGATTATATAAGGAGTCTCATAGGCAAGGACTATCTAGATATATCCAGGATCTACGTACTAGGCCTAGATGAAGGGTGGAGTATTACGATATATGACTCTGGATCGAATAAAGCATTTAATGCAACGGTTGAAAGCGATGGTATAGCTTATATAGATGTGCTTGAAGCCCCTATCCTAGGCCTTAATGGTGCATTGTTCTTCGAGATAAGGGATCAGTATGGTAACCTAGCATACTACTTTAAGCACAGCGTAGTAATACCGGGCGGTAGCATTATTGAGTTCGATATGGGTATAGGTAGTTTCGAGAACTCTGTTATGACAGGGATACACTCAATAAATGGTGAATGGAACGCTGTAGTAAACGTAAATGGAGCTAGCTACAGTGAGATACAATTAACGCCTTCTCCACAGGGCGTCCCAGCCATACTCGGTGTAGGCTTGTATGCTAACACGACGTATTATTTTGTGAGAGATGTAGAGTACAACACTATAAACGAGACCTCGGCTACTTTTCCGGCAAACAGCGTATTCCGTATAGTATTCGGTTTAGCTAAAACGATCAATCCAGAAGTTAGTACAAGCGGGTTCTATGGCTGGATAAGGGTTAGACCATTCGTGTACCCCGAGCCAGCTGTAGCGCCTTGGTACGATGCTATCGGGAGCCTAGCTGTAGAAGAGCCTCCTGTCATAGAGTACGAAGTGGTCGAAGGCTACATAGTGTTCTCGAGCACCCTACTAGTGGATCTAGCTCTAGTGGTGGAGGGAGACGAAGACTACGTTGTAGTAGCACTCTATAGTGGGGCGAGAGCTGGATGAGGGTAGTCGAGTACATATTAGCGTTCGTAATAGTTGCTTCGTTCATACCAATGTTCAATACCATGATCCACACGTACTATACTGTAGAGCCTATAAGACCTCCTGAAAAAGCGCTGGACATAGTATCGGATACAGTAATCACCGTCCTCCATAAACAGTATGGTGCAGGAAACTTTACCCCAGAAATAATTGATTTCGATGGAGAGGTAGTGGATACTATTGGAGAAGACCTGTATCTAAGCTATGGCTACAGAGTCTTAGTATATTCGAGTATTACCAATATAACAGTTGACGATGTAAACGAGCTGATCACGGTAAGAACTATAGAGAACTACACGCTACACCTATATATATTCTTCAGCGATTCCACCTGGAGACAGGTCGATGTAGAAGCCGCAGAAGATTACGTAGACGGAGAGTACTTGTATAGAATACCTAGTAGCTCTATAGGGGGAAGCGTTACATACGTAGAAGTAATCGTAGCAATACTAGAATCCACTACATCGCGTTACGTCGGCTACTGGTTTAGAGACCCTAGTAGAGTAGGATATGTACTCAACATCAACGGGTTAACGGTATTAGTGGGTAGCGGTCTAAACCTACAGCCTATAGAGTTCTACGGACACACAGTATACAATGTAAGCATAGTCTTCTATAACGATATAGACCGAAAGTACACGGTATACGGCTACATCCACTACAACTTGTCCGATTTAGGCGGTAGAGTCTACGTTAACGAAACCTATAACGAAGTCTACGTTAACAAACACGAACAAACCCTTATCCAATCCCACATACTATATGTAGCTAATATTTCGAAAAGCTTCCAAGTCGACGGATACAAAGCCTACCCGGTCGAGGCTCTACGCATAGATATCCCCGTCTACCAGGTTTACCAGTGCTATGACCCGAACTTCTCTAACTGTGAATTCCTATTGGAGGACGTTGGCGATCCTGTAAGTAGTACAGAGGCGATCGGGTGCCCAATCTACAACGCCGTATTACTAGTACTCGAGAGCGGTAGCGGTAACGTGTACGTACCGGTGTATAGGCAACGAATACTGATAGGAGAGGAAAGCGTACCCGAGAAAGTAGTGGTACCCGCTAGCTACTACGTTAGGATAGGAATGTTTGACTACAATGTGCTAGCAGTTGTTTGGAGGAGGTGGTCATGAAGAGCCAAGCAATAATAATATCGGCTTACATAGCGTCTCTCCTAATAGCTCTCACGCTCCTAGTGCTATTTACCCAGATATACCCACACACAGGCGGGTTGAGGCTTGAAATATACGGGCAGGACATATACAGGATCTTGAGCCAGCGCCCATACTGGGACGCTAGAGACCTAGCATGGGAGATAAAGGCTAGGACGGGGGCAGTACTCGTACGCGTAAACATAACTGCCTACGACCTGATAACTGGGAGAGTAGTTAAGACTGATCACTACGCTATCGAGCCAGCGAACATAAACCTAGCTGAAGTATACGTAAAGAAGTACCACTATGCACGTACATCGCGCGATGCAGTACTCTACACATACGTTGTAGAGGTGGGCTACAGGTGAAAGGAGTAATACCCATAGTCATGGCTATGACTATAGTGTTCATGCTCGTGATCGCAACCATATACTACACAACGATGATCGTAACGTATAGAGCCGAGATCGCGCTAGAACCCGTATCAGCTGCGGAGTGGAGCAATCTCGGAGAAGAGATCTACTCAATACTCTTAACCAGTATAAGGGAGAGCAGCCCCTACGCCTTAGAAAGGTTCCTCGAGACGTTTACAAGCTACTACGGAGACGATGGATTTCAAGAAGAGCCTGACAGAGTCATCCTCAGGGAAGTAAGGGAGAAGGGGTCAAAAGAAGTAAATAACTACACGTACTACAGGTACAGCTATTTCTCGAGCACCGTTCTAAACGACCTCGACTCGTTGAACCTCGAAGGATTCAGTACGAGTCTTGCAGACTACCTGGATGCGCTCGGCAAAGCCTCCGCCGATGCTTCTAGAGAGCTGAGAGCTAGGGTATCCCAGAGCATTACGAGGTGGAAAAGGTATAGAGAGGAGCTAGGGTATCAGGTAACCATAGCGAACCTAACCGCGTACTTCGTAGTAGATCTAGAGACTGACCCTGTAAACGGCTCTACTGGATACGGCAGGATCGTGGTAAGCGCTGTAGTAGACGTGTACTCTCCATGGAGCGGGTACAGGAGCTTTAACGAAACCGTAGAGATCATATTTAGGGTGATGTTCAAAGAAGCCGTTGATGGAGGCGAGGAAGTAGTCTTCCCACTAGTGATCGAAGCATACGTCAGGATGGGAGAATCCACGACCAGCTACATACTAGACCCTAGTACAATAACAGTTACTCTATATAGTAATACATTCCACAGAATGTCTAATGCAAAATACACTCCTGGACAACCGGATAGAGCCGTACTAACCCCGGTAGGGGGATACTACTACGGTAACGGCACGAACCTCCTATACTATGCTCTAGAAATGGCTAGGGACAGATACTTGTTCGTAAGGGATAGCATCGTATACAACATGTCACTAAGCGATCCAGACTTCGACCTCGAAAAAGGCATATGTTGGGCAAAGGAGTTCAGAGTACCCCACGACGAGGAAGACACCAAGACAAAGCTACCAAGACACACCATGACTATTTTCTGGGGAGGACTGGTGACGGCAAACATCGATGGAATATATGTAGCAGCACCGCTATCGGTAGTATACGGCTACCGCTACATGACCGACGCATCGGGCTACTGCTGGGTCTACGAGGACAGAATAGTAGGAGACGTAGGCATGATCCAGTGGAGCTAGCACGGTTCACCCCCATCCCTACTTATAAATGTTTCCCACCATAATACGTGGCTAGCACCTCATATAAGTACTTATTAAGGTGTGAAAACCGATAATTCTGTAGAGAACAGTATAGTATGGAGGTCGATCCCCTTGAAGGCTATATCCCCGGTTATAGCTACGGTGATAATAGTAGCGGTAGCGATAACGATCGCAATAGCAGTAGCATTCTGGATGACAGGAATAGTAGGAGCAATGACAAGATTCGAAAAACTAGA
>QMWW01000030.1 GCA_003661825.1 Thermoprotei archaeon | reverse complement strand
GTTATTGGTGGGCCCGCGGGGATTTGAACCCCGGACCTCCGCCGTGTGAGGGCGGCGTCCTAACCAGGCTAGACCACGGGCCCATCCTTCCCTATAACATGTGTTTCAATGGCAGTCTTTGTGTGTAATACATAGCTAGTGTAGTGCGGGGGGTGGGATTTGAACCCACGCAGGCCTACGCCACCGGGTCCTCAACCCGGCCCCTTTGACCTGGCTCGGGCACCCCCGCTCTCAAGGTAGATTTATAGAGTGTTTCTAGGGTTTTAAGTGTTTGAAAGAAAGCGTTATCCTAGTTCTGCAACAATTTCTGCTCTTTCTCTTAGAATTTTAGCTTTACCGCCAGTTGGTTGTACTAGTACTGTTCCGCAGACTTTGCAGCGGGCGGGGAATGTAGCGTGGCTGAAAAGTATGTTCTCTGCACCACAGATCTTACATACAACTTTTAGGAACTTACTGTGTGGTTGGGGTATTAGGATCTTCCTCTTTTTCACCACTACCTAGTCACCTCTACTAGCTCGTACTTCTTCATCCTAATACCTTCTCTATGGAGTATGTACCCGCAGTTTCTACACTTGAGTTTAAGTACTACTTTTTTAGTTACCTTGGCAAACCTTTTCTGCTCAGATTTACGTTTAGAGCCATAACCTTTTTTCTTAGCAGCATATCTCCTCTCACCAGCAGCTAGTGCTCTCCTCTTGCCATGCTTATATATTGTTACCGTATGCTCTGTATGGGCTCTACATCTTGGACAGTATGTTACGATGATTTTAGGTATCCTCACCCTACTAGCACCTTTCACTATACATAGCTAACACTTGTCCTAGATTATCCAGAATGTATTCATGTATTAATAACTTTACCACTTCTTATCTTTAACCCCTATCAAGTACGCTATCCTATTGCTAAGCAGGTGGAGAACGAGGATCAGTAGTAGCGAGAGAGCAACATAGCTGTACTGCACTGTAAACTCCCTTATACCGAGTAGCGTATAGTATAGTGAAGAAGCTATTGCGAAGTCAAGCTGATCCAAGAGCGGTAGGGGATCCCCGCTCCTAACTCCAATTCTCCTCTTCGTAAACGAGCCGAGCAGATCCCCAATGAGGGCAGAAGCCGAGGCACCTGCTCCTAGCGGTATGAGCAGGGGATCGCGGAGATATATGGATAGAGCAAGCGATGAAGCTATACCCATGTATAGACCTATAGCTATTCCCTCCCAGGTCTTGTTTTTACCTAGAAGGGGTTTACCGTCTAGGAAAAACATTGAAAAGTCTACTCTATACCTCCCCCTAACTAGTAGTGGTGAAGCATTGGCTACCATAGGGGGTAGGTAGTATTTGAGAAACCATATAGCAAATCGTACTAGCTGATCCATTCGATGCCCTCCTCTGTAACGATGTATCTCCTCTCTATACTGCTTTTAGGTTTAACCACCTTGACTACGCGCTCTCCATCGCTATAGGTCATGTAGAATATGGGGTCAAACCAGTACTCGAGAATAGGCATACCACTGGCAACTATCTCCTCGTCTTCTTCTCTATATCCAGCTCTTACTTGAGCACTCGCAAACCAGTATCCTTCGAGATCTAGAGTTCTCCTCCATATAAGCCCTAGTATGAATCCATACGTTGATATAGCCTCCTCTTTATGAGCTACTAGTCTGTACAGGGAGTTTATGCTATCTATAAATAATACCTTATAGGGAGTAAATGCTAAAACCTTGGCAACGTATTCTACTAGGTCTTCGAACTCCCAGATCTCCTCGAAGAATACGTTTTCAAACCTACTAGGGTCTCTAGCTACTCTTTCGTAGTGTAGTGTATCCTCCGTACTGATGTATATGCAAGGGTAGATCTCTTTGCATACGTTAGAAGCTATTGTTAGAAGCATGGTTGTTTTACCTATACCAGCTTCACCGTAGAACAAGATAGCCGTTTTACCAGCTATCAGCTTATCTATATCCCTACACCCTGTAAACAGCACCTAGTTAACACCAGCTAGCTAGGTTCTCTAAACATATAAACCCTATGTTAGAGCAATTAATATATTCCAGTTTTACACTTGGAAATACCAGAGCCTGTACTTGATCGATTGCTATCTGGTGAATTATGAGAACTACTTCAAGAAGGCCTCTAGTAATTGCTCTATACGAGCCAAGGTGGTTTATGGCAGTTCTCAGTATACTGAGAAAACGCAACATAGCATTTACAGTATTTGAGGATGAGAATAAGCTCCCACTCTACAGCGTACTGTATACTGACTACCAGTACTTCGTGGAGAAAGCGAGTAGACGTAGCGATATCCTGGTAATATATGATCCCATGCACAGATGCATCGAGCTCGAAAGAGCTATTCTTGCAACAAGATTTAAAGAAGAGTACGACGAAATAGTGTTTGGTGTAGATCCGGGGTCTAGGCCTAGTGTAGTAGTTCTAGGCGATGAAGGCCTTCTCGATTATCAAGCCCTATACAGTGTAAAAGATGTAGTCGAGTACATAGCTGATAAAACCCAGTGTTATCCTTCTAAGAAGATCGTGGTAAGAATAGGTGGAGGATTCAACGGCTGGAAGATAGCCTTAGCCCTGAAGAAAAAGCTTAAGGTTAGAACTGAGGTAGTAGATGAATGGGAAACTACGCCTAAGAATACGAGATTGGACGATATACTGCTTTCTAGCAAGTATCTAGTAAACCTGGCTAAACACAGGTATAGAGACTTATATGCAGCGCTCAAGATAGCGCTAAGGAGAGGAATAGAGGTTGATTAGAGAATGCCCGTGCTTAGAATGCAGGAAAACGAGATGCTTAAGCTCTTTGGTCCAATGTCGCTGACTGTCATTAGCGGAGAGGTAGAGATACTCAATAAGAAGTTTAAGGAGAACAGTAAGATAGTGATCCATAGGCTTAGAAGCTATGTTATGCGCTCTCTAGCGAGCTCAGAGCTAGAAGTCAATATGGCTGCAGAAGCCCAGATACAGCAAGTAGAGGAGAATGAGCCTTATCTCGAGTGGCTATCGGTTGCAAACAGTATAGCCAAGGGGAAGGTCGATAAAATAGTTGTCTTAGGAGGCGTAGATAGCGGTAAATCCACGTTTACCGTCTTACTAGCAAATACTTTCGTCGAGAAAGGCTTTAAGCCGGCAGTTATAGACAGCGATGTAGGTCAAGCCGATATAGGTCCGCCTGGCTTCATATCGATGGCTTATCCAGAAGAGCAAGTTATATGGATGAGAGAGTACAGACCTGTCTTAATGAGATTTATAGGCGATATAAAGCCCCAGATGCATGTCGAAGGCGTAGTACACATAGTAGCCGATATGGCTAGGAGGGCGATTGAGAGCGGAAAAAAGCCTGTAATCATAGACACCGATGGCTGGATCGGTGATGAACACGGTATTAATTACAAGTATAAGCTAGTTGAAGAGCTAAAACCGGATACAATAGTGGTGCTGGGTAGCTCTCTCCACGGATTGTTCAGACGGTACCAGAAGCTTGGAGCCAAGATCTACGAGCTCCGTTCACCTCATGTAAAAAGAACTAGGAGTAGAGAAGAGAGACGTATGCTAAGAAGAGACAGGTATAGAGAGTACCTCGAAAGCGGTAAAGTCGTTAAGGTGAAACTCGGCGATACCATTATAACGGGAAGCCCTATTTTCCATGGTATCGAATTAGAGATACCATCTAGCCTCTCACCAGATATGGCGGATAAAGTCCTATATATAACGAGGACACGTGACACACTGTACTTAGTCGTTAAGAACCCGATTAGTAGTGAACAGCTAGAAATCATCAAGAAGATCTGCGGAGCTAGTAGGCTGAAAACATACCTTAGAGGATTTGAAAGGAGATTATACGTGGCTATATCTAATGGAGAAGAAGAGTACCCTGCTTTAATCGAGAAGATAGACTATGATAAACGAGAGATACATATTAGAACCAGGCACATTATAGATATTAAACTCATCAAAGTATCTAGTATAAGGCTTACAGAGGACTATACGGAACAGTTTAATACAATTTCTCCACAATAGGTTCACAGGAGATCTCGCTGGTGTACAGCATGGGCGTAAAAACGCTCTTGGAGGAGAGAAAGTGTAGGGGAAGCGTAGTCGAGCTTGGCAATTTAAGTAGAGAGTATGAAGTTACCCGTTATGCATATATGTACAGGGAGAATACTCTAGTATTCCGTGTAAACAATAGTGAAGTAGTCTGCTATAGTAATCTGATATCGTCTAGACGCGATCTCTACAGCTTTCTAAATGCTAAAAACGATAAAGAAGCTTACACGAAACTCTTAAATTCGATTAAAAAACCCAGAAGACTGGATACCATGCCTTTCTCAGAATACTTTGAACGGGTGGACTTCAGTCTTCTAGACATTCCCTTCATTAAGTACTTTAGAGAGGACGGAGGCTACTATCTTACAGGGTCGATAGTCATAGCTTGTATAGAGGAATTTTGCAATGCAAGCTTTCATAGAATGATGTATGTGGATCAGGATAAGGCTGCTATAAGAATAGTTCCTAGGCACCTGTACTTCATATACAGTAAGTATAGAGCAATGGGTAGGGATCTTCCGGTTGCTGTAGTATTAGGTGCGGATCCCGCGGTAGAAATAGCTGCTGCGTCTAGCGCTCCACTCGGAGTATTTGAGCTCGAAGTAGCTGCTGCTATCAGTGGTGATGACAAGGTAGTTAAGACTCCTCTTTACAATATACCGGTTCCAGCTCATTCCTCTATAGTACTAGAAGGAGTTATCTCTCACGACGAGTTCGTCGATGAAGGACCATTTACGGATATAATTGGGTTGCTTGATGAAAAGAGGAGACAGCCTGTATTTAAGCTCGAGGCTGTATACGCGAATGTAGATGGTCTATTCTACCACGCTATTGTTCCAAGTTTTCCTGAACACGTATATCTCATGGGTTTTCCCAGAGAAGCACAAATATACGATTTCGTCAAGAACATAGCTCCCACAGTTCGATCAGTGAGGTTAACACCCGGAAGTGGTGGATGGCTTCATGCAGTAATTTCTATGAAACAGCACAAACCAGGCGAAGCGCGGAGTATCGGTATCGCTGTAATCAACGCCCATCCCAGCGTGAAGCATGTTATAGTCGTTGATGAAGATATAGATGTGGATAATCCATTGATGATTGAGTGGGCGTTAGCAACGAGAGTTAAGGGAAGCGAGGACATTATTGTGCTGAAAGGTTTACGTGGCTCAACGCTTGACCCTAGAAGTAGTGATGGCTACGGCGATAAGGTAATAGTAGATGCTACTAAGCCTTTCAATGAGCCGTGGACCAAGTACCGGAGGGTACGTATACCATAATGTTTCTCACGAGAGAGCAGGAAAAAATACTGGCAGGAGAGTATGGCTGGGCCCGTAGCAAGGCGTTAGAAGTCATAGTCAAAGTTGGAGAAGCTCTTGGCGCCGAAAGGCTTATCGAGGTAGAGCACGCGCACGTATCGGGTATATCTTACACCAATATAGGGGATGCAGGGCTTGAGCTCGTACAGGACTTCTATAGAGGGAGAGCTTATGCTCGAGTATACACTACCCTTAACCCTGGCTGTGTAGACCTGCTGAGTTACTCGCAGATCGTGGATAACAGGTACAGAGATAAGCAGCTAATACTTAACAGATACCTAGAAGCAATGGGGTTTAGACCTACTTATACATGTATACCATATCTGCATAGAAAACCCGGTCCTGGAGAACACCTATCCTGGGGAGAAAGTAGTGCGGTTATATTCGCTAATAGCCTCTTCGGCTCTAGAACAAATCGCGAAGGAGGTCCTTTAGCCCTTTCTTCGGCAATAACGGGTTATACCTATTACTACGGCTTACACCTGCTGGAGAACAGGGTAGTTGAGGTGAGTATCGCCGTAGAGGCTAAAAATAAGTGTTATGGAGCCCTCGGACTATGGATAGGGTATAATGTTAAAAGTATTCCGATGATCAGGGGAGTTAGCAATGATATCAGCGGATTAAAGCTAATGTTAGCAGCGTCTGCCGCTAGCGGGGACCATGGTTTAATAGTTATAGAGGGGGTAACTCCCGCAAAAAGTTACATTGTTAGCGATAAGGTAGAAAAGATGTACGTGGAGGATAGGGATCTAGAGGAATACATAGGAGTAGAGCCTAGCGAGAATGATAAGGTTTTAGGCTACATAGGCTGTCCTCACCTAGATCCTCGTGAATTCTTCGAGCTAGTTGATAAGATTAGAAGTAGAGGGAAAAGCGCTAAACGGGATCGAGACCTATTAGTCTCCATACCAGCGGTATATAGTAATCTCTTCATAGATGAGATCCACGAGCTTAAACGCTACGGTGTTGATGTGGCAGTTGGTACCTGCCCTATAGTCTCAAAACTTAGAGAAAAGTACGACTACTTGGTAACCAATAGTGGTAAAGCGGCATTTTACATGAGTAGACTCCACGGACTCAATACCTACATCGCATCGATCGATCGTGTATTAGAAATAGTTTTCGGCGGTTAAACGTGTACGTATTCAGGGTGAGTACTGTAGTAGTTAATGGATCTTGCCGTGGAAGAGCAGCAGTTATTGATGACTATATTAGCTTCTTCGGGGAAGTGGATCCCGAGAGAGGAGTTCATAGAGTACGTGGTAAGAGAGTTGCTGATAGAGTACTAGTGTTTAGGGGTAGTAGAGGTTCAACCGTTGGTTCGTATATAATATATTCTATGAAGAAGAATGGGAAAAGCCCTATATGTTTCATAGTATCTCGGGTAGACCCGGTACTGGTTGCGGGAGCCGTATTGGCAGAGATCCCTCTGCTCGTAGTAGAAGATTTTGATTCATTAATAAGTACAGTAGATGATGGAGATTTAGTCGAGTACTGTAGTGAAGGAGGTGTTATACGTGTATACAAGACGTAAAGGATTCTTTTTAGTACTCGAGGGTATAGACGGATCGGGTAAGACTAGTATAGCGTTTAAGCTTCTAGAAAGGCTTAAATCATCTGGTTATAGGGTTCTATACACTTACGAACCTTATGACTCTCTCTACGTAAAGGCTTTGAAAACAGAGTACAACGAGTATAGGGATGCGTATCTAGATGCGTTGACCTATGCAGCAGATCGTCTTATACATGTTAGGACTGTGATAGAGCCTTACCTCTATAGAGGATATGTGGTGATATGTGATCGGTACTTCTATAGTAGTGTTGCATACCAGACGGCGCAGGGCGCGCCTTTAGAATGGGTTATGGAGATCAACAGGCCCGCTCTCCACCCGGATCTAGCGATCTACCTTGATGTGGATCCTGAAGAGGGTCTAAGGAGGCGTAGGAGACTTAAATCGAGGTTCCCAGAGTATGAAGAAAAAGCTTTCCTTGCACACGTTAGAAGCGTTTACCTAGAACTGGTTAGACGCGGATACCTTCTTCTAGTAGATGCTAGTAGAGGGTTTGATCGAGTATACGAAGACGTCGAAGCGCTGGTACTTAAACATATCCGCGAGAAGCCTACTTTGTCCGAGCAGCATTCTTGATCCTGTATATCCTTTCAAGAACTTCTAGCCACTCTATGAGCTCGCGGGTAGATAGGGTCTTGTTCTCTATGTATGTGTTAAGAATGGTTAAAACGTATTTTTCTAGCCTGTTCAATATGGTTTTAACCGTTAGTTCTTCTCTTACTCTTTTCTCTTCTTCCTCGGTTTTAACAATGTATACTTTTCCATGGATGGGGCAGAGTATTTCTCCGGTTCTTAGTCTAAAGAGCGGTAAGTTACATCCTTGAACTGGACAGGTCTCTGCAAGCATTGTTGCCCCGCCTTTGAGTAGCTCAGCCATTTTCTTCACAGGATTCTCCACTACTACCCACCCCTAGTATAGACTGTTATATGCTCTACCAGTTTTACCTGTATCTCTACTATTAACTGTTTAGGGTAAACCTATATTACGACTACAGCTCCGGTATATCATAGTTGGATAAAGTATGGAGAGGTGGGGTAAGGATGGCTATGCCTCTAGATAATGAGGCGAAGATAAGAAACGCTATGTATATGCTGTTATCCATTATAAACGATGCAGGGGTACCGCGTAATATAAGGCGTGCAGCTACAGAGGCTCTTAACCAGCTGAGAGACGAAAAGCTATCTCCCGGTGTTAGAGCAGCTAATGCGGTTAGCATTTTAGACTCTATAGTTCAAGACCCTAACATGCCTAGGCACACTTTTACTAGGGTTCTGCAGATTATAGCGATACTCGAGACTGTGCGAGACTAGCATGAGGTATGTTAGATTTTGATACGTGTAAGAGTACGGGGTATTACGGCTACAGCTGTATCCAAGATCTTGGTTGATAGAGGATACTCCATAGTACAGGCTAGTAACGTGGTGAGGGAGAGGCTAAACTTAGTAGACGACAGGTCTCCGGCAGATGTAACCGTTAAGGATTCATCCGAAGACGAGCTGTTGGTACTAGGGTTTTACGGGAAAGCCGATAAGGTGTATGAGGACTTAGTTGAGAGTCTGGAATACGTCTATAGGTGGGTATCGCCGGTAGGCCTCTACTCTGTGCATATTGGCGTAGTTAGAGAGAGAAATGGAACTACGTGTACAGTGGATTTAGGCCCCGTCTCAGGGATTTTGGGTGGTTGTAGGCATGGTGTAGGCGATAGAGTACTAGTTAGCGTCGAGAAGGCACCGATAAAACCCGGTGAGAAAGCAAAGCTTAGCTATAGGGTTAGAGTAGTAGGCGAGTATGTATCGCTTATACGTGGTTCTACATCTATAACTCTATCAGAGCACATTAGGGATCGGAGTAAGCGTGAATACTTATTGGCGATTGCGGCATCAAAACTGATGGGTTCGGGTCTTGGTGTACACTTTAGGAGTAGTAGTATGTATGCTGAGCGTAGAGATATAGAGCAGGAGATCGACCAGCTTATAGCCAAGCTTTCAGCTATACTAGATGAAGCCGGAAAAGAAGGTAGAGCTCCTCGCTGTCTCTACGAGGGAGAGTTCATAGGGATACTTGGAATAACTAGTATGGCGAAGAGAGCGCTGGATCTCCGCCGCAGAGAAGTAGTACCAACTCTCCGCGGTCACCATAGCTTAAAGGCAGCTGGTGGAACATTGAGCGAATTAGTAGATTTTGCGGAGAAATTCATTGAAATAGGAGAGTGTGGGGAAGAAAGCGTTGAAAAAGCCATAAGCAGCTATATCATGGACAAGCTGAGGTCTAGTCCGAAGATAAGGATAACTCATAAGAAACCAGATGGTAGAACCTACGAGTTATCGCCGGGCCGTCTCCACGAAGTAGTCGAGGATAGGGATAGCTATAGAATAGTCTTGGTGAGGACTATGAGGAGCCACGGTATCTACGACGGACTTGGTGTGGAGAAGCGTGCGGGAGATATTGACTATATGGTGATCTATGTTAATGACTGGGTAGTAAGCCATAACTACTACCGCGATGGCGCATGGATAGGTAGCTATATCAATATAAACACGCCTCCAGAGATACTGCCTGGTAGAGTAAAGTATCACGATCTCCTAGTAGATGTAGCTGTTAAACCCGGCGGAGAACCCGAGATCGTGGATAGAGAGGAGCTAGATGCATACTGTAATAACAAGGTGTTGACAGCTAAGCTTTGCGATGAAGCTCTAAAGAAGGCTATAAGTGTTAAAGAGAATATCAAGAAATACCTATATGTTAAATAG
>QMWW01000029.1 GCA_003661825.1 Thermoprotei archaeon | reverse complement strand
TGCCCGCAATGCTTATCATCAAGCTAGAGAGGCAAGAGGAGTGGATCCTCTCATTGTTGCGACTGCTCTACAGGGGATACCGCTCACCCGTAGAATGCTGGGAGATATGTACCAGAGTTCTGCTGACAGAGACCTTGCAAAGATACTTAAAGAGCTAGAGAGTTTGAAGGAGAAGCTTAAGGCTTCCTACTTCTATCTATACGTAGCAGTAGAGAGTATACTGCAAAGAATACTAAGGGATCTAAGCGAATCCACTAAACAGGTGGACGTTGAAGCAAAGATAGAAATCGTTGATAGAGCATATAGCTCTATGGTAGAACTACGAAGTAGGATAGACTACATGCTACGAAGCGAGCAGAGATAGCTCTTCAACCACTACTCCTCTTTAGCCTTTCTTATCTTCACTATAGGTCCTTCCTTATCAACTACAACCACTTTATCCCCGCGTTTTACGTCTTCAAGGGCTAGTGCTCTCCAGTACTCACCATTAATTAGGATAAAGCCTGTTTTACCAGATTCTATATCGTCTACAGCTTTACCCAACGATCCTACGAGTGAGCCCTTTATGTGTGGAGGCTTCTTCCTAACAGCTATTACTTTGTAGAGAACGAATCCCGTAAATCCTCCTAGCCCAGCGCCTATGGATATCCCTATCCAGAACAGCATTGCCTGATAACTCGGTGATATGAGGCTTGAAGGATTAAGTACTGGAAGGAGAGCTATCGATATGGCTATAAGGGTTATCCCGGTAAAGCCGAGTATACCGAAACCGGGTGTAAAGAGCTCTATACCTAGAGCTATCCCCCCTATTAATATGAGGAGAAGGCTAATCATGTTTGCAGAGAACCCAGAACCCAGTAACGAGAGTATTACTAAGCCTAACCCTAAAGGAACAGCTGGATAGTGTCCTCCTAGAATACCGAACATCACTATGAGGATCCCAATAGTTGCCAGCAAGCTATTAACTATGGGATCGCTTATAACCCTAGTGATATGTGCTCTTAAGCTACCATTATACTCTATCACTACGGCATTCTCTGTATTAAGCCTATACTCTCTTCCTGTATCTAGCCTGACTTCCCATCTATTGATTTTCTCGAGAAGATCATCAATACTTTTTGCGACGACTTCGATTACGTTATACTTAAGCGCTTTATCCTCGTCGAGGTATAGGTTCTCTAGTACGAATTTCTTAGCAGCTGTAACGTTTCTACCTCTATCCTGAGCCAGCTCCGCGATAATACCTACTATGGGGTTTATTATCTTGGACTCGTTTATAGGCTTGTATAAACCACTAGTTGGATCGTATATTACTGGCTGTGCAGCTCCAATTAGAGTTCCGGGGGACATAGCGGCTATATGAGTAGCCATGAGTATTAGCGTTCCAGCACTCCAAGCAGATGCACCTACAGGGTAAACGTATCCTATAACGGGGATATTACTCGTCCTTATACTCTTTATGATCTTTTCTGTGACGTCGAGGAGACCTCCGGGCGTGTCTAGCACTATTACTAGAGGAGCGTCGAAGCGTTCCGCCTCAGCTATTGCTTCTTCAACCAGGTAATCTACACCATAGTATATTCCTCCCTCGATCTTTACGACTACGACATGGTTCTTGGTAGCCTGAAGAGTCATCCCTATACTCGTGGCTGAGAAAGCTAAGGATATGGCTAGAGCTATAAAAAACAGTAGTAATGATGGCTTGGGTTTAATCACGTTTCTCACTACCACTCTCAGTCTTTGTAAGACCTATTAGTGTACCTAGCAAGCTGGTGTCGGTGCCTATTGACGAAGGGGTAACTACGATTAGGTTTTTCTCCTTAGCTATCTCTACGAGCGTATGAAGCTCTCTGAGCCTGAGCGCTGTAGGTCTATTCTCGTAGACCTTGGCTGCTTCGCCGAGTATTTGGGCCGCCTGCCTCTCACCCTCAGCCTCTATGATCTTGGATCTCCTCCACCTCTCCGCTTCAGCTTGTTTAGCCATAGCTCTCAACATGGTCTCTGGGAGTCTAACCTGTTTAAGCGTTACAGCAGTTATCTTAATCCCCCATGGATCCGTTATTTCATCGAGTATTTGCTGAAGTTTCTTGTTAATCTCTTCTCTCCTAGAAAGCAGGTCATCGAGCTCAACCTGCCCCACGATATCTCTAAGCGTGGTCTGTGCAAGCATTAGTACTGCGTAGTGGTAGTTTTCAACCTTTGTAACGGATAGTACTGGGTCAAATACACGGTAGTAGACTACAGCATCAACACCAACAGTAACGTTATCCTTTGTTATTATCTGCTGCTCGGGTACGTCAACAGCAGTTATCCTAAGATCTACTTTGACAAGATTGTCAACGAACGGTATTATGAAGAAAAGGCCGGGCCCTTTAGCTCCAAGAAGTCTGCCAAGCCTGAATATGACTGCTCTCTCGTACTCCCTAACGATCTTAATACTCATAGACAGAAAGACTACTAGTAGCACTACCAGGAATATTATTCCAGGAAGCATTTCGATAAGCTGGAGGTATATACTAGGATAGCTTAGCAAGAATCCTCCATATACCGTATACATCCCCTCACACTCTACTCATGAAGACTTTAGTAGATAAGCGCTAAATAACGTTTTTCTACTCAGTAAAACACGTGCTGTAAACTAGAAGCAAATGTTTTTAGGCAGTATTCATCAATCAAATATGCTACTGAAGCGGTGAGTAGGGTATGAGCTAGCCGTTCTCTTCTAAAAAGCTCAATGCCTTCTACAGAGCTATTTCTATCTTGCTTGAGGTGAGCCTTATTGGAGTACACTATTATAGCTAAAGACTTAGAGAAAACTTATGTTGTTAAGAGAGGATTAGTCAGGAGGCGTATCGAGAGAGTTAAAGCTCTACGTGGGGTTAGCTTTAGAGTTAGACGTGGAGAAGTATATGGAATCGTAGGACCCAATGGTGCTGGTAAGACTACAACTATTAAGATACTGTCAACGCTACTCTTACCCGATAAAGGCGAAGCACATATTCTAGGCTACAATGTCGTAACCGAAGCTCAACGGGTAAGAGAGGTAATCGGCGTATCGCTTACTGTTGAAAGAGGATTTTTCTGGAAGCTCACTGGATACGAGAACCTAAAGTACTTCGGCATGTTAAGGGGTCTTAGAGGAAAGCACCTAGAAGAAAGGGTTAACTACGTCCTAGATCTAGTTGGGCTGAAGAAGCTTGGTGGAGACAAGAAGTTCTTTGAAGAATACAGTCTCGGGATGAAAGCTAGGTTAAGTATAGCTAGAGCCCTTCTCCACAATCCAGAAGTAATTATACTTGATGAACCTACTCTAGGACTAGATCCTCCTAGTGCTAGAAGCATACGCGAACTCTTAGTCAAGCTCGCTAAAGAAAGTAGGAAGACTGTTCTGATAACTTCTCACAATATGTACGAGATAGAACAGATCTGCGATCGAGTGGCTGTAATCGATAAAGGGAGGATCATAGCCGAGGATACAGTTAACAGGCTTAAAACCATGGTATCACGCGAGGTATCAGTGGAAATAGAGGTATTGAAGCCTAGAGTATCCACCAGCGAGATAGCCGAGCTCTTTTCTAGAGAGCTTAGTGCTAAAGTAATTGTTAATACAGACGAGAAGGGGCTAACACGTATTAAAGCCCTTGTACCCTTTGGAGAAGATGCTGAATTCATCCACAGAGCAGTAGCTGTTCTCCAAAGAACTGGGGCAAAGCTGAGGTCAGCGAGGATAGTTGAACCTACGCTAGAAGACGTGTTCATAAAGCTAGCTGGTAGAGAGAGATGAGATACGTAGTTGCTGCTATGAGAGCTAGCTTCTACTCCTACATGTGCGAGCTGAAGAATAACTGGGGCTTCGCATTCTTCATGGTCTTCTGGCCTTACCTTATGGCTTTCTTCATGTACGGTTTAGGCACTATGCTTGGTAGCATAGAGGAGTATAGCGTTAAGATGAACGTAGCAAACCCCATGCTCTATATCGTAGCGTCTAGTAGCATAATGATGTCGAGTATAGGCATAGTGGATGCTATAGCTAGAGAGATGATCAGACATCGGTGGCTTGGCACACTACCTTACATTATGGCTAGTCCGCCGAGATTCATAGTCTACGCTACAGCAGGACCTATACCCGTAGCTATGTTTTCAAGCCTAGTATCAGTGACATCGGTTCTTCCAGTAGTTGCTCTACTGGAAGGGCTTACTGGTCTTATTAAGATGTTCATAGTACTAGCTATGATCTACCTAGCAATGCTACCTCTCGTAGGAATAGGTGTAGTAGCCGCTGGTATATCGCTACTAGCGGGCGAGGAATCGAATATAGCTGGCTCGCTCACCCCGTTCATAATACTCGTCTCCGGCGTGTTCTATCCGCAGAGCATCCTACCATACGTACTCCAGGTAGTTGGTAGAGCGTTTCCGCTAATATATGTTGTTGAAGCGGCAAAAGTTCTAGCGACCTACGAGCATCTACCGCTAAGGTTCCTCTACACTACGGTAGGAGTACTAACCGCGATGTCGTTCCTCTACAACACCGTAACTTCACCCATACTCCTAGCAGCGGAGAAAAAAGTGCTGAGGAGGGGAGTATATGAAGAGTAAGCTTAGCGTGCTTCGAGCAATAATATGGCTTCATCTATTAAGGCTCTTAAGGTATAAGTACGGTTTCCTTAACATGATCCTAACCGATACGATGTGGTACATGATATTCCTCCTAGGCGCGCTGATGTTCGTCCCAAAGTACGAGTTCGAGGTAGCAGCTGTCATTACCTTCTGGGGTATAGTTCTCTGGATAGTGTTAAACGACTGGGTATGGCTTATAGGCGATTGGACATGGTTCGCTATATCGGCTGGGCTAGTGGATGAACACATAGTTTACGGGGTAAATCCGCTTACCTTCATCGGAGGGAGGGTGCTTACGGCCTCACTTGTAACGTGTATATCTCTACCAGTAGTACTAACAATATTCTCGTCAATAGCTGGTACAGCTATATTCACTGTCTACAGCCCAGTATACCTAGTGCTTGGGTTCTCCCTAATGATAGTATACTCGACTATGTACGCTCTACTACTCGTAGCTCTCAGCCTTAGAACATCTGTTCCAAGCATTATGCTCGATGTATCCACAGTTATTCTCTACATAGTGGGGGGTCTCGGGGTCCCAGTGAACCGAATGCCGGAACCCATGAGAATATTTTCCATACTCATACCGTATACGCATGCAGCCGAGATAGTGAGATATGGTGCGCTGGGGTTAAAACCCTACTACGGGCTAGAACTAGAATTGCTGTTCAGTTTAGTACACGTAGCCGCTCTAGGAGTTATAAGCATAGCTACGATAAGGTACTCGTTGAACCACGTGAGGAGATATGGTGTTCGAGCTGTAGGGGTGATGTAGCGTTAAGTACAGGCTAAGAAATATATGCTCTCTCACCTATAGCGGGGACCACTATGGTGTTGTCGCGCGGAATAATTACTGCTAGTTCTTTACCTATAGATATGTGCATAGTGTTAGGTAGGTATACTACTAGACTGGTCTTTCCAACCCTTATACGAGCCTCTACCTTCTCTCCAAGGAACATAGCGATATCCACAATGCCCTTGATCAAATTGTCTCCTCTATAGCTAGTCCTCTCGCTTACAAGCTTGGCTGTCTCGGGCCTAATGACTACAGCTACTCTCTTCGGGAGATCCTCTACAGTAGCTATACCTACTAGGTTTGAATCAAGCTCTGGAACGTGTACTACAGCGTATCCTTCCCTCTTCTCAACTAGCTCTCCATAAAGTATATTGCTTCTACCCAGGAAATCGGCTACGAACAAGCTATTAGGCTTGAAGTACACTTCATGCGGGGGACCATACTGTATAAGCCTACCTTTGCTCATAATTGCTATTCTATCACTAATACTCATGGCTTCTACTTGGTCATGCGTAACGTATATAGTAGTTATCCCAAGCTTCTTCTGAAGCCTCTTAATCTCCTCTCTCATCTCTATTCTAAGCTTAGCGTCGAGGTTGCTTAACGGCTCATCTAGTAGTAGAACCCTCGGCTCCACGACTAGTGCTCGTGCTAGCGCTACTCGCTGCTGCTGTCCACCGCTGAGCTGTAGAGGATACCTATTCTCTAAGCCTTCCAGTTTTACGAGCTCAAGTACCCACTTCACTTTCCTCCTGATCTCATCTTCGGTTAAACCGATTTCCTTTCTCCTGATTTTCAAACCATATGCTATGTTCTCGTACACGGTCATATGGGGCCATAGAGCGTAGTTCTGGAAAACCATAGCGGTATTCCTCCTATACGGCTTGAGATAGGTTACGTCTACATCGTCAAAGTACACTCTACCAGTCTCCGGTACTTCGAAGCCAGCTATTATTCTAAGAGTAGTAGTCTTACCGCAGCCGCTAGGACCCAGCAGTGTGAAGAGCTCACCAGATTCTACCTCAAAGCTCACATGGTCTACTGCTACAACCGAGCCATATACCTTTGTTACCTCCTCTAGCCTTACGCGGGTCAAGCTAGTGCACCCTTTACTACGGTACCTCTAAGCACCTATGAATGCATACCTCTGCTTAAATACGACTACTATCAAGAATATAGCCATTAGCTGGAGTAGTATGAGCAGTACACCCATTGATGCAGCTATCTGTACTCCATAAACAGTTCCACCCTGGTATATGTTTTTCATGAAGAACGTCATAGGGGCTTGATCGGGCCTTAACCCTCCAATAGTGATGCTCGTGCTAACCTCTGTACTTATGTATATGAAGCCTATAATAGCGCCGCTCACAATATACGTCGCTATAAACGGGAGTATTACTCCAAATATGACTTTAGACCTAGAAGCGCCGAGGTTCAACGCGGCTTCTTCTAATGCTTCATGGACTTGCTGGAACCCGGCGTAAACCGATCTAACCACGAACGGCAACTTTCTAATACTGTACGCTATGATTAGGACTATCCATGCCTGGAACGTCGTAGGACCGGATATAGGGCTTATAGGCTGTAGCCATTCTTTAAGCGTAGACCCTATTATAGGGATTTGGCCAAAGAATCCTGGTATAGATGCGAAGAGATAGAAATACCCTAGGGCTATTACAAGCCCGGGTATAGCTAGGGGAATCGTAGCCAGAGTATCCATGAGAGGAGTTATAGCCTTCATCTTCACGCGGCTAACGCTGTAAGCAACCATTATGGCTACCATAGTAGCTAAGGCTGTAGCAGCAACCGAGTACATCAGCGTGTTCCTGATGTAGAGGGAGACATCCGGGTTTTCGAATAGCTGGATAAAGTATTCCGGTGTAGCTCGTGAGAAATCTACCTCAAAGCCATATGGCGGTATAATGTTAAATGCTAGCAGTACTACTCCTATCTGCGGCATAGAAGTAAACAATATTAGGGGTAGGAGGAAGAGGTATACGAAGAGCTTACCCTTGATCCCCAGCTTATGCTCACGTAGAGTCCAGCGCCCACCCCGGCTTATCATAGCATACGAACGCATACTAACATAGCTCCTAATAGCTATGAATCCAGCTGCAGCAAGCATCATCATCACTATACCCAGAGCGGCTATTTCCGGCGATACAATACCCTGTTCCGAAACAAAGCTACTATAGATCTGATAGCTCATTAGGTTTGCTTCCTGAAATATGATGGGAGCTCCGAGGTCCTCTAGGCTGAAGATAAACACTATGATAGAACCAGCCATTATACCCGGTAGTGCAAGCGGTAGCGTAACGGTGAAGAACAGCTTTATACCACGGGCTCCGAGGTTTTCACCCTGTTCCTCCATGCTAGGATCTATATTTAAGAAGCTAGAATAAGCGTTTAAGTATACTATGGGGTAGAAAGCCATTATCTGTGCTAAAGATACTCCTGCTAATCCGTCTATCTTTACAGCCCATCCAAAGAGAGCTCTAGTGATCATGGAGATAGGGCCGCTTGGGCTAAACAGGATCTTGATTACATAGGCATTAACAAAGGGGGTTATAAAGAGCGGTATTATAGCTAGTAATCTGAAGACTTTTCTACCCGGGAAATCATAACGAGCTAAAACAAAGGCAACCAGTATTCCAAGAATAGTTGCAACACTAGTTACTACGGTAGCGTTCACTAAGCTATTCAGCAAAACTCCTAAGTTAACCCCTTTGATATAAAGTATTTTTTCACCAGTAGCTGTTTCTACTAACCTATAGAAAACGTCTAGTGGTGAAAGCTGTAGCCTTACATATCTACTCCTCAAATACGGACTCTCTAGGTGTGAAAGGAATATTCTGTAGAAATTCTCGTAGAGAGGTTTACCCGGGCCTACCTCGAACGCGTGGTAAAGAACCATTGCGAGAGGGACTACAAGGAACAATACTAGGATGGATAGGCCTAGAACTACGAATACCCACATAATAGGGTCTAGCTTATACGCTGTTGTTCGAAGCCTCTTTACTACGGATATCTTTACTCCAATTCTCTGCTTAACCTTAATTCCCATGTATACTTTCTCTTTGAAGTATCCTAGAACAGCTAGCACTAGTAGTGGTAGAGAGAGTAGAGCTACCGCCCGGGGTACACCAGGTATCGCTGTTATTAATATAAGTGATGTGTAGATCAGTGATACTATAGCTAGGAATGTTAGAGAGAAGCTAAACAGTATCCTATGATAGTCGAAGCCTTTTAAGTAGAGAAGGGTAGCCCACACTACCCCGAAAACCCATAAAGCGGCTTCGCTCAAAGGATCTAAGCCTACATAGCTATAGAGAGCCATGTATGAGAGGCTAAGTACAAATCCTGCCAAAAACAGGTCTGCTAACCCAATGCTACGAGGCAATTCAGCCCCCTTCTACAAACCCAGCGAATGCTTTGCTTTATGAAGTGCTCTAACTTGCTTGGTATAAAAAAGTTATGTTAAAGGTCGGGACCCAACCTATCTGCGCAGATAGTACACTATAACAGCAATAGCTACTAGTACGATTACTACCAGTACTACAATGCTGGTGGGGAATCCTCCTTCGGTAGGCGTAGTCGTGGGCGTCGGGCTTGGCGAAGAAGTAGGCGTACTAGTCGGTGTCGTAGGCTTTGATGTAGTAGGTGTTTCCGTTGGACTAGTTGGCAAAGTCGTCGAGGAAGTAGAGGGTGTAGTCTCGGTTTCAGTAGGTGTGGTTTCGGTTCCTGGAGTAGTCTCGGTCTCCGTCGGACTAGTCGTAGTCTCTGTTGGAATAGTCTTCTGCCCCTTTATTATCTGCTGTAGCTCATCGTACACCTGGGCGTACTTCTGCCTAGCTCCATCTTCCCACGCAGCCATTAGAGCCTGGTATATATCTCCTTTCTTAAGCTTTTCGTTTATTTTAATAGCATACTCGAGCGTGAACGTAACTGTTTCGTCGCTAAGGGGATCTGTGAATGGGAATGAATCTGTAAGCAACTTGACAAGGTACTCGTACTCCCTCTGATCTATCTCGCCGTTCATGTACGCCTGCACTATAGCTGCCCAGGTGCTTTGAAGATCGGGGTGTGCGTTGACGAGCGTGGCTTTAAAGTAGAACTGCATTGCTCTCCCGACTGAGTATGCCAGCGTTTCGTTGAACTCTATTATGCCAGAAGTCGTTGCTATCTGGTACGCTTGCAACAGATCCTGCCTCTGCTGCCCAATCTCTGTTTCGAATACGCGGTCATTAATCGGCAGTCTGTTTATATCTGTGTCAAGCCATACTTGCTGACCCCCATACTCGCTTAGAACCCAGGCAACAAACGCTGCAGCGTGTATAGGGTATCTTGTACCTTTTAACACAGCTATTGGGTCTGCATTAACTATGCTTTCATTTTCTGGTATGATGTACTCGCATGCAGGGTTTTGGTGCATAGACGTGTATCCATAGAAGTCTATAGTTATTCCAACAGCTATGTCTCCTCGAGTTACAGCATCTCTAACCCCACTGCTG
>QMWW01000028.1 GCA_003661825.1 Thermoprotei archaeon | reverse complement strand
TATACCAGCGGTAGTGTAGAGTAAAAGTTTCGGCAACCCCCTCTTTAAATATCCTGCCATCAACGCCGTGGAACCATGAATAGAGAGGAACTATTCCACGGATCAGCTCTGAAGGTAAGAGGAAATATCCCTAAACGTGGAGTGATCGAGGTTAAAGGCGATGATCTTCTACTAAATGCTCTTGCAGAGTATCTTGCAGAGACAAGTAGTGGAAGAGTGTATATTGTGTACTCGCATAGCGTCAACCTACGCTTGTATGGAAAAGAGTTCGTACATGTACTGAGAGTTGCAGATCCTCTGAATGCCTTAAGAGATCTAAACCCTAGTGATCTAACCATTATAGTTGTTCTAAAAGAGCTCAGCGACCACATGTACCTAGAGCTAATGGATCTAGGCAGGTTCAACCGCATAATAGCCTTTACATACACACCATATACCCCAGTATATGCTGAGCTCGTAGTCGAGGAAATCAATAGGAATATGTACAGGCTTAAACCATTAACACATACCCCTACTCTGGAAACTAGTTTAGGAGAAAATAACTAGACCGATATAAGCTACGTAGGATCCTGGTCTTAGCCTATATAGTCGAGGAGCGACCTCTTAGACCTCCTAGCTCTCTCCCCGCTTACTCTCTCCACTCTAGGCTCAAACTTCTCTCTAACTTCTACTTTCTCCTGAACCATGCCGATCTTGATCTTCTCCCTCAACAAGAGCTCGACGAATCTACGGTACTCATCGAAAGATATCTCTTCTTCACTACATGCCTCGTACTCTATCCTAGTTTCCATTCTGGAAGGATCTATGGATAGCTTAATCCTACAATCACCGATTTCCATTAAATTTCGATCGTGCGTAACAACAACTATCTGTTTCGCATCTCTACCGCCTATTTCCCTCAAAAGCCTTCTTAGCTTCTCGACTCTCTCAGGGCTAAATCCTTCTGTAGGTTCATCGAGTATTAGAGAGCTATCTCTAAGCTCTCTATTCATTCTCCTAATAACAGTATTTAGCGCTAACCTGTACGCTAAGCTTACACTAATTAGCTGGCCGCCACTAGGTTGGGGGATCTCGTGTAGAGAATTGTTAATGCGTACATATATACGCGGCGTAAAGTCCTTATCTAGATCGACTAGTAATACCTCGTGGTCCTCCATGAGTCTGTTGAAATAGTTTATGAATATCTCTCTAAAGGACTCGTATACTGCTGCACGTACAAATGCTTCAACCTGATCTATTATGTCTATAAATGTCTTTCTAAGAAAATCTCTAATGGCTTCATACTTTTTCTTCTCTCTAGTAACCCTGTTAAGCTCTTCCCGCATCTCCCTAGCTTCCCTGATCTTGTCGCGAGTACTCCTGATCTCTGCATCTACTCCAGCAATGCTTTTCTCTAAATTGATCAGCTCTTCGAGAAGATCCGATTCTTTCTTTCTAGTATCTTTCATTTTCTCCTCGACTTCCCTGATCTCCTTCTCGACAGCCTCCAGCTCTCTAGCTATCCGCTCTTTTACAGAGATCTCGCTTCTCAAAGAACCTATATCGCTTAACAGCTCTTTGATGCGATCTATGCGCGAAGACTTCTCGAGGATATCGTTTAAAGCACTTAGCTTTCTGTCTATTTCCTCTCTGGTAGCTCTCAGCTCGCTATCGATGCTCTTAAGCTCTCTATCAATGGCTTTCTTTTCTCCTACAATACCCTCTAGTTCGGACTCTATACTATCCAGGTTTTCCTCAAGAGACTTTATCTCGGCCGATATACTAGCTATCTCTCTTTTAATAGCGTTTTCCAGTTTTTCGACGTGGCTTGGATGGATTTTCTGCCTACATACCGGGCATACGCCCTTCTTAACTAAGGCTTTAACTTCTTCAAACTCTTTCTCTTTGCTGCTGAGGAGCTTCTTCACCTGATTAATAGTGCCTACTAGTTCTCCTTTCTTGCTTAGGAGCAGCTGCTCTTGTTCTTCGAGTTTCTCCCTACTGCTTACTAGCTCGTCTTTTCTGGTTTCGAGGGACTTAACCCTCTCCCTTAGCTTATTTACCACTACTTCGAGCTCTCTCTTGACACTTACGAGCTTTTCCTGTAGAGAATCTAGTTCACTAATGCTACTCACACCTAGCTCGCTGAGGTATTTCTCTAAGTCCCTCTCTTTCTCGCTCAGCTCACGCTTCATTTTTTCGAGAACATTTCTCTCACTAGCAAGTTTTCCATGGATACTCATGAGGCGGTTTAGCTTTTCTTCGAGCTCTCTGATCTCGGATCTGACTTCTTCAAGCCGAGTACTTACCTGGCTAAGCTTTTCTCTAAGAGAAGCCTTTTTCTCCTCTAAGCTCTGAAGAAGTCTCTCGAGCTCACTGATGTCCACTTTTTCGAGCTTGTGTCTAAGCTGTTTCTCGATGGATTCTAGCTCTAGTATCCTACTACCGATAATAGTCGTCCTACCACCAGCTATCTCCTCGATATTTTTCTTGATATTAGTGTACTTCTCTATGCCTAACGCAGTGTTTATCAATCGATCGCGGTCCTCTTTAGCAAGATTCATTACCTCGGGTATATTGAACTGCGGTACGTATATGGCATTAGCAAATACTAGCGGCTTTAAGCCGCCCTTCATAAGCTCCGAAATCCCAAGTACTTCTAAAACCTTGCTTCTAAGCTCTGTAGCGCTATAGGATCTGTAGTGCTTAAGAACCCACTCGTCTCCTACGCTCTCATATACAGCTAGAATCCCTCCAGTATCTCTAAAGCGCTCTCCTTCTCTAGCTATTCCTCTCTCAACAACCACTAGCTTGCCCTTATGCATGATCAGGACTTTCACGGATCCCTGTCTAGCACCTCTACGTAGAAGATCCTCAGCGCGTGGATACGCGTATCTCTCAATGGGGTTACTGGTTCTGCTTTGCTGACCGAAGAGAGCATAGCTTATACTGGTTAGAATAGTAGTCTTACCAGTACCGATGTCTCCGTATATAGCCGTTATCCCTTTACGCGGAAACACTATGACTTCGTCTCTATAGCTACGTATATTCTTAAGCCTAACACCGAGTACTATCACTCCTCATCACTCCTAGCTAGTACTGCGAGCTTTCTACCAGTACTAACCGCCATACTCTCTGCGCTAACTACCTTCTCGTACTCTTCGGCAATCCTATCGCTCAAGTCAAAATAGGCTGGGAAGTATACGGGTATAGGCTCTTTAACGCTGAGATCAGGGGTGTAGAGGTAGCCTTCGCGATCGCTGAGAGTAGGTAGAGCCTCGCCTGGTACACCTATATTCTTAAAGTAGTTAATGTCTGATACATACTTTGTTCTAAGAGCTATTACTGTGTTGAAGTTCGCCAGTATCTGTCTCTCGATCTGAGTAGCCAGCTGGGTAATAGCTACTAAGCCTATTCCAAACTTCCTCCCTTCACGCGCTATTCTAGCGAATACGTTGTATGGATTACTGACTTTCTCTGGGCTCAGGTATAGGGGGGCTTCTTCGGACACAATAGCTATTCTAGGTAAAGCGGATGCTTTCTCTACCCCTATACTCATACGGTGCTCAAATAGCCTCCTCAGTATACACGTTATAACAACATCGCCCTGACTAACAGGGATCTTCGATACATCCACGATCACGGTGTTGCCATTATTCAACTCATTTACTATGTTGTCAATGGATATAGGGCCTTCAACTAGCCTGGGGATACTGCACTGCCCGATCTCTACGCTCAACCATGGATACACGGGTCTAGAAGGTATAGCGCTGGCTAGAGCCTTTAGAAGCTTTAGTAGACAGGTCTTCTCCTTAAGTATAGGGGATACCTTGAAGACCGAGCCCGAATCGTTGATCACGCTTATGCTTTGCATAGAGCCACGCATAGCTATGTAGTCCGTCTTAATCTCTAGACCGAGTACACTCAGAATAAGCCTTCTGTAGATTCTGAGCTTCCGTATATCTATGCCTAAGTCTAGCAGCATCTTGTAGAGGCCGCGTTTAGAGGATTCGCGTATACCTTCATACCTGATAACGTTGTCTACGAGCAGAGGTATTAGTGCTAGTAAGTTGCCGGTAGCTGCGCCGTTTCTCACAAATACGCTTACCCATTCGCTCTCTAGCTTTGATTCATCAATAGCTTTAAACAGCCCAGTTACTGTTCTCACGATCTCGTCTAGCTCGTTGATCCTGTCTTCTGATAAGTTAGCGATATTAGATAGGTCCTCCAAACTAATGCTACCTATGTCCACGGAACCTATCAGAAACTGTAGTTTCTTACCGATTTTCTTAGTTTCCTCTCTACTCCTATTTCTATCAAGTATGTATACCTGAACACCCACTTTGTCGAGCTCCTCGTTTATGCGTAGAGCTTTTCTAAGGGTGTCGAGGAAGCCTGTAGGATTATCATCAGAATACTCGCCGTGTCTATCAATTACTAGCCACGATAAACCGGGTTCGCCTCTCCACGCCCAGTGAGTAATCAAACCCATGACACAGGTGGTTTTACCAGAGCCTGTCTGACCAGCTACGAGTACATGTTTAGGTAGAGAACGCTGTAGATCTATGTTTAGAGAAGCTTCTGGAAAATACTTCTCCTTCTTCAACAGCTCTACCGGCGCTACACCACTACGGAGCCAAGCCACAGGTACCGCGCTAGGAGAAGAGGCTAATGGCTTAATACCTTCGCTTAAGAGCTTCATTATCTCCTCCGATTCCGGATCACCTTTTTTCACGAGAAACACCTTTTCGTCTAGGGGAGGGGGCTGGTACGGCTTGGTGACTACAACTTCTTCTCCACCGCTAGTTCTAAGACGCCTTATCTCGAAGAACAGCGATGTACGGGCATGCATTGTTTTCTCGAGGCTATAGAGAGGGGGTTTGCTTAGCGGTTCCTTAACTATAGAGCTAGGAGCAACTGGTACCTCGCCTTCATAGCCTATAACCTGGAGCAACACATAGCGGTCGTCTACCTTGACGTATAGTATATCTCCTATACCCGGCGTGTACTCCCTACTTGTTATCAAAACGCCTATGTAGTCGGTAGCCCAGCTGTGTACGTATCCCACGTGATCCGCCATATTCTACTCACCTATAGCCGTATCTCATACGGATGGTAGAAGAAAAAGCCTGTATAAGGGGTTGAAGAGAGGCGTCCCCACTACTGCCCATAACGCCTATTAGTAGTTGTTCAACTGTGTTAGAGAGGTCTTTACCAAATCTCACTACGCTGTCTACCTCCATGTAGCCATACGGTGGTTCGCCGTATATCCTAGACCTATACGTGTATAAACTGGGAACAGCTCTGTTTAGTTTCTCGTTCACACGGCTAATTTGTTCATAGTCTACTCGTAGCTTATGATCCTTAAAGCCTACAACTTCTCCCCTAGTATAGGTATCTAAGATGAATACGTTTGAGTAGTCACTCGTAAGAGGAAACCTAACTACGTATACACCATGGATATCGTAGATTACCCGGTTAAAGAGCTTGATAGTTTCCATCACGAAATCTGTAGCAGCATAGCCCTCTAGGAGCTCCTCGAGCTTCTCACGTACATGCTCAACACCTTTCTGGTCGATTATGGTATAGAAGCCTCTACCCATAACTCCTCTATCCTTCCTGCTAAGAAATAAGCCATAGCTTCTAGCTATTGTGGTGAACTTCGTGGTTTTAGCTAAACCGAACACGTTATCCAGCTCTTGTACAACTTTACCGGGTTCATTATCTAGTAGTATCGAGAGAATATCTAACCCGTCAAAGTCTATTCCACGTCTTTTCACGCTAAACCACTTTATCAAAGAGCCGTCGAGTACTACCATAGGGTTTAAACCCAGTTCTTCCCTCAAGGCTCTACGTAGCTTAATAGCATACGCAAGCTCGAGAAGCCCCTCTAAATACTTAGCTAGCTTGACGAAGAATCGAGAAGTCCTCATCTTCTTGTCCGTACCAGCGATTCCTCTTAGTAAGCGGTTAAGCTCGATCGATATCTCCTCACATCTTCCTCTCTCTCCGAAGAGCAACGTCTTATCTAAGCACTTCACCTTAGCGCTGAACTCGAACCCGCTGCCACGCCTCCTCCTACTCGTGTACAGAATGATCGTATCTACTGCTGGCTTATCGGTAAGCTCTCTAACATTGGCTAGGTTCCCGTTGCCATCTCTATAGAGGCCGCCGATCTGCATGGGTATGATCATCGCTACATCTAGCTGATACGATTTAAAGCCTGCATCAACGAAGATGAAGTCTCCAGCCGATCCAGGCTTTACCGGCGTCAATGGCAATACTCTGTAGAATCTGCTGAAAATCTCGCTCCTAGCTCTTATGAATAGGTCACTACTAGCATCAATATAGTCCCTCTTAAGGTCTTCTACCAGATCCCTAAGGACCCGAACCAGTTGATCCACTACTTTCCACCAACGATCTCTTCTAGGAGAGGTTTTAACTCATTAAATAAGGTTGTATAGAAGTCCTCGCGTCTAGATCCTTCTGGGCGCCGTCTACCCAGCAAGCTGATCAGCCTCATGAGTTTCTCGGGCTCAACGTGTAGACCGAGCCTCTTAGCAGCTTCTCTGATAGCTCTCTCTTCGAGCTCTTCAATATCGCCAACTATGCCTAAGTCTAGAGCTATACCGCTAGCCTCATCCACGGTTTTAGACCAAACATATACTGCTGTATTAAACCTCTTTTCAAGAGACCTTACTTCGTTTAGCAGCTTAGCGGTCTCGCTGGCGCCTATGCCATCTACTCTTAGTAGCAATACCCGGTAATCTCCGCTCATATCCCGAAGCTTAGCTTTAACTTCGTTAACAACCGTGGCTATATCGGTAAATGTAGTACTATACTCTTCTACCGATACACCAAAATCCCTCCATACACTTCTGAGTTTAGCTCTTTTACCACTGAGATCTATTAATAGAAACCTCCGGCTACGACCGTACTTCTCTTTAAGGAGCAGGGTTTCCCTTAGATCGCTGACATCCCTCCCAATAGGTGC
Organism: Thermoprotei archaeon; assembly: GCA_003661825.1. Classification (GTDB taxonomy): domain Archaea; phylum Thermoproteota; class Thermoprotei_A; order Sulfolobales; family Desulfurococcaceae; genus QMWW01. The sequence goes on along the minus strand of QMWW01000028.1, from coordinate 3,170 downwards.
TCCAGAATACGCTATACTAGCCTCAGCTTCATCGAATAGCGGTATAGGGAAGTGTATATGGCCTAGAGCAACATAACTGATTCTCCCGGGTATACTCTTTAAGACGGCTTCTTCACCTACAGCTACTTTACCGTACCTGCTCGCAAAATCTTCGGGTCTGTATCCTGCGAACTCTACGCTAGTGTGCGCGATTAGTATTATCGGCTCACCTAACTCCTCTATACCCTTAAACATTACCCTAGACCCGCGTAGGTACGCTAGCTCTAAATTGTTTTTAAAACCTGGTAATCCGTAGAATACGTAGTCGCCTATCCTGAGCGGATATAGTACTAGCTTATCTAGTTCCTCGTAGCGAGGTACGTGGATAAGCCCTGCTTCATTCAAAAGGTTTAACCAGCTACTTCCAACGGGAGAGTGGTCATGGCTACCGGGGGTAGCCACAACGTAGACTCCAGCATCGCGAAGAGTCTTTAAAGTTTTAACGAATCTTAGCATTAAACGGTAATTCTCGATCCTAGGATACTCGAAGAGATCCCCCGATACCACTACATGGTTGATACCGTTATTAACGGCATACTCTGCTATTTCCTCAAAAGCATGAAGAGAAGCTTCATGCAAAGGCTTACCCGAGAAAGCCCCTATATGGAAATCGGACGTATGTATAATCAATACTAGCCACCAACTACATACTCGAATCTCTAAATAACCTTATAAATAGGTAAAAAATCCAGGGACCGAAGCGAAACTATTGCTTCGGCTCTAAAATACCTATTCTAGCCGGAGCTTATAGTGCTCGTATGCTTTTACTTTAAACTCTTCTACATCTGGGTTTATTACTGGAGGCTCTCCCACGGATTTCGCTATTACCTCGGGATCCTTTAAGCCGTGACCAGTAACTAGTACTACTATCGTGTCACTTCTATCCACGTAGCCCTGCTCAAAGGCTTTAACAAGCCCGGCTAGACCTGCTGCACCACTTGGTTCAGCGAATACTCCTTCATACCTAGCTAGAAGCTTAACAGCTTCTAGGATTTCGTTGTCGCTGACAACTATGCCGTATCCATTGGTTTCATAGAGCGCGTATAGGCCGTAGTCTCCATCCCAGGGATAAGTATCTTCTAGGCCCGTAGCAATAGTTTCAGGAGGCTTCTCCCAAGGCCTGATAGCATCGGGATCTGGCGGTACACGCTCTAGCCATGCACGAACAAACGGGTAATTACCTTCTGGCTGAATAGCGACAAGCTTTGGATAGCCATCTATCCATCCAACCGCGTTCCAGTCATAGAAGCCTCTATAAACTCCTGTTAACAAGCTAGCAGACCCGGTTGGTACGAATAGGTGATCAGGTATGCTCCAGCCTAGCTGCTCGATTACTTCATAGCTTATAGTCTTAGATCCCTCGATCTGGTAGGGATTGAAGGGCCCGAAGCTAGGTGAGGGGTAGAATCCATGCTCTACTAGTATACGCATTATTTTAACCGTTGGATCCTCGGACTCGATCCACCGGACTCTAAACACCTTAGCCCCATAGAGGAGGAGCTGAGCAATCTTGCCGTATCCAGCGAAATCCGGTACAAACGCGTAGACCTCTATACCTGCTCGTGCACCGTAGGCAGCTAAGGCTGCTGCAGCATTACCACTTGAAGCCGTTACGGCACGCTTAAAACCAAAGTACTTAGCCATAGATACGGAGACGGACATCGACCTATCCTTAAAACTACCAGTGGGGTTACGGGTTTCATCCTTAATGTACAGGTTCTTTAGACCTAGCTTTTCAGCTAATCTACTAGCTCTAATAAGAGGGGTTCCACCCTCCATTAAGCTTACCACATATTCTCTACTAGGTACTGGTAAGAACTCGGCGTACCTCCACATATAGAACTCTCTACTGGAGATCTCCGAGCGATCTACAGCTCTACTTAGTGCTTCGTAGTCATAGTATATGTCTAATCTACCGAGATCGCCGTTCCTACACATAACTGGTTTGTCGCTGAGACTATACTCTCTACCGCATCTACTACACTTTAGGAACTTAACGAAACAAAGTAATCACCTAGACATAAACTCTTGACTAAGAAGATAAAATATGGGTAGCCCTCGATCCAGAGAAGCACATGGCACTTAGGTACCTATGTTTATCCCCGGCTCTAGTATTTGTTTAAGTAGTTGTACTGCTGAAAGAGCGGCTATATAGCTTGTTTTTGGATTCTCTGGATGCGGCCTGTTCTCTACAACTATTCTAAGGTTAGAAGCCTCCGATTCAACTAGTATCTCGTGGACGTTCCTAGTAACACTGGGATCCGCTATAACTCTTACGACAACAGGTGCTCTAGACGCTATTCTAAGAGCAGCTGCAACGTTTATATTAAACGGTAGAGCTTTTACGGCTTCTTCGGCTGTACCCTCGTATATGACTGTAGGTTCGCGGATTTCTTCATTGAAGCCAAGCTTTCTTAGAGATTCGCTACTAATAGACTTAGGGCTTTTCCTAGTAGTCAGTACTATGCGCTTAACACCCGAGAGAGAAGCCGCTTTTATAGCATCTATTCCAGCTACAGCTCCCGTGGGGATGTATATGCGTGAACCCTTAGACCTACAGATCCCTAGTAGCTTATCATAGAGATCCCTATCTAGTAAGGCTCCAACGCTTAGTACTACTACACTTATTCCTTGCTCCAGAATCCCCGGAACATACTCTCTAACTGCTTCCTGGCTCGCCGCCTCAACTACTAGATCAGGCTTTGCGCTAAGCAAGCAGTCTAGGCTTTTGCACACCAATGGTTTACTAGCTAGCAGTTTATTCGAAAGATCGAGGCATTTCTCAACAACGATATCGTATAGTGCTGCTAGCTCTGCCTTAACCTCTCCTCTATCTACTGCATAAGCTACTACAGATCCAATAGCTCCACAGCCTATGATACCCAGTTTCTTCACCTAATCACCTCTACTATTTCTAGGCTCAGATCTATGGCTGGAGCCGAGTGGGTAATCCACCCTAAGCTAATTATGTCTACTCCCAGTTCTAGGTACTTCTCTATGTTGTCTGGAGTAATACCACCAGAGACTTCTACGAGGATCTTGTCTCTTAGTCCACGCTTCTCAAGCTCAGCGATCGCTCTAGCCACGCTTTCTGGCTTGAAGTTATCGAGCATCACTATATCAGCCCCAGC